>JABXHR010000007.1 GCA_013373515.1 Gammaproteobacteria bacterium
GCACTCCGCTGCGACGAACGCGCTTGAGTTTTGTGCGTAGTTTAGTTGTGGGAGCTGAGTTTCGTCTCAGCGAATGTCTTTGCTTCGCTGCGCTCAGCCTTCCCGGCAACGGAATGCCGGTCCCACGTTGGGTTTTGTGGGAGCCGAGTTTCGTCTCGGCGAATGCTCTTGCTTCGCTGCGCTCAGCTTTCCCGGCAACGGAATGCCGGTCCCACGTTGGGTTTTGTGGGAGCTGAGTTTCGTCTCAGCGAATGCTCTTGCTTCGCTGCGGTCAGCTTTCGCGCTGGGGGACAAGCACTCCCACTTTGAAGCAGACTAAGCCAACACCCGTGCCATCCAGACTTCACGCGTAATCTCAAACACCAAATTGCGCGACACGGCCTTGCCTATCAAAAGCTCAGCATCATCGATCTGCACTGCACCGATTTTGGCGGCGGCTTTTTGTGAGCGGATATTGCCCGGGGCGATGTGTAGCCACACGCTGTCGACGGTTTTAAACGCATGCTCCAACATTAGGCGCTTGAGTTCGAAGTTGGTGGCGCCACCCCAATAATCGCAACTTAAAAAGGTAAAGCCAATGCACACCTGCCCAGCTTTGTCTGGGGCTTGGTAGTAGCGCGAGCAACCGATGATCTTGTCATGGCTACGCACAACGAGGGTTTCGGCGGTGCTGAGCAGGTATTCAAAATAGGGCTTAAACACCTCGGGTTTGTAGCGATCGGTAGCAGGATGCCCTTCCCAGGTTTTGGGGTTGGAGGCGGCGGCGAACAATCCGTCATAGTCGTTGGCGCGCAGTGGCGACAAGTTGAGCGATGGGCCATTTAGGCTTGGCTGGGGATCAATGGGTAAGGCCATGCGTATCCTTATATTAAGGGCTAACGTTGGGTGTTAATTGTACTTTGCATTCACCACGCCATCGACCAGATTTAGCCCAAGTAGCCGCTCGCTGCGAAAATCCGGCTGATCGACACGCATGGCGGCGTGAAGCTCAGCGGCTTCTGCATGCGCAGCGGCTTGTGCGGCGGCCAAATCAACCCACGCAAATTGCACTTGGCTGCCAGGCGGCAGCGCGGAAAATCGCCCAAGATCGGCTGCGATAATGCAGCCAATTTTGGGATAACCGCCGGTGGGCTGGCGGTCGGCCATCAGTACGTAGGGCTGACCGCTACCAGTGATTTGAATCGCGCCAAAGGTAATGCCATCGGAGACGATATCGTGATTGCCCGCCAAACTTAGCGGCGGCCCTTCGAGCTGGTAAGCCATGCGATCGCTGCGATGACCAATGCGCCAGTCGGTCTCGGTGAACTGTGCAATCTGGGCCTCGCTAAAGCGTGCGATCTGTGGACCTGCTAAGAGTCGAATCGGGTCGGACGTGGGCGCGAGCCCTTTGAGCCCGGTCAGTTCTGCGTCTAGCGGCCAAGGGGCAATTTCGATGCTGGCACCCGCGCTCAGGGGGTCAAATACTTTGAGCTCGGAGCGCGCATGGGTGGCATATGAGCCCATCAACGGCTCGGCGCAATAGTCGGCGTGTATACCGAGATAGCCCCATTGCGCAGGACTGGGGTGCAATCTTAATCCTTCGCCAGCAGCCAAGCTCAGTCGGCCGGCTTGGTTGGCCACGGCAACGCCCTCGCGCTCTACGCGCCCCTGCCAGACAAAAGATACGCTTACAGGCGCATCACAGCGCAACATCAGGCCCGGCGCGCTCACTTCGATCAGCGGATGATTTTGGCGTCCTAACAGTTGCCAGCAAAGTGCGGCGGCTTGCGGGTGCATCACACCTGCGGGCGTGACACCGAACCGTTGGAAGCCCTGTCGACCAGCGTCTTGCACGCTGCACATTGGCCCGGCTTGATCAATCGACAGCACGGCCATTAATGCACCCTCTCGGCGATCAGCTCACCAGCCTTAGCGGCGGCATACATGGCCTGCCACTGTGCCGGTTCGACGGCATAAAACGACAGCTGATCCCCCACATCAAACACCACTGGCGGCGTACGATCGAGGAAAAAGCTGGGCTGTGCGCTGCGCCCGATCACATACCAACCGGTGGGCATCGGATTGGCGGCCAACATCGCCTGCCCGCCTGCAATCAACAGTGCATCGGCGGGCGTGGGGCCGCGCGGGGTTAAACGACGCGGCAAATCTAAGGTGCTTGGCGTGCCCGACAAATACGCCCATCCTGGCGCAAAACCGTACATGGCAATCTCAAACGTCGCCGCGGTGTGCGCCTCGACCAGCACATCAATTGATACGCCAAGCGCCGTGGCCGCATCAAAAAGGTCCTCTGCTATATCAGGGTGATAGCAGGCGGGCACACGCCAGCGCTTAGCGAGACGCTCTGATCCATCAAGCGCTGCCAATAAAGATTGCAACCAAGATTCAATATAGTGGCGCGGCGGGAGATGTTTGGAGAAGTGCATCGTCACAGAGGTATAACAGGGCACAACCTCTACCAACCCGGGCATAGGTGAGTGGGCAATAGCAAGGTCGAGGCCGCGCACCAATGCCGTGATATCTGGCGAGATCTGATCTGCAAAAGTGGCCGTAATTGCACAGCTGCCCAACTCAGCCAATGTGTAATCAATGTTTTGACTCAACCAGTCGCTCCTTCGGTCAACGCCTCTTTATGATATGCGCAATGAAATTAAAACACATGCAATTTATCTACGTTTTATTGCTATTTTACAAGAAATTTATTGACACACTGCTTTAGTTTCATCTAAAACTACCCATGCAAATACCATTGAGACTGACCAAATGAAAAAACTCACTGCTTCAATCCTCGGGTTGCTGGCCCTATCTTCTAGCTATGCCGCCGAATGGAACATGGCCACCCCTTATGCGGATGGCAATTTCCACACCCAAAACATTAGCCAATTCGCCCAAGAAGTCGCACAAAAGACCGACGGCGGCTTGAACATCACGGTGCATTCCAATCAAAGTTTGATCAAGCACCCTGAAATCAAAAACGCTGTTCGCGATGGGTTGGTGCAAGCCGGTGAAGTGCTGGTATCGAGACTAGCCAATGAGCATCCCGTTTACGGCGCAGACGCTATTCCGTTTATTGCCACGTCCTACGAGGCCGCTAAAACTTTGTACGATGCAACCAAGCCAGCACTAGAAGCGGAGCTCGGCAAACAAGGCATTAAATTGCTGTACGCCACACCTTGGCCGCCACAGGGGCTTTACACCAAAGGCGCAGTGGCAACGCCTGAAGATTTGGTGGGCAAGAAGTTCCGCGCCTACAACCCTGCGACCGAGCAGGTTGCGGTACTCACGAACATGGTGCCAGCTCAAATTGAAGTGTCGGATTTGGCAACCGCATTTGCCACCGGCCGTGTTGACGCCATGATGACCTCGCCTTCCACAGGCGTGAATTCAAAGGTTTGGGACTACTTAGACCACTACTATGACGCGCGTGCATGGTTGCCAAAAAACATGGTAGTGGTCAATCAAGCCGCTTTCGATGCGCTCTCTGCCGACCAACAATCGGCGGTGATGGCGGCGGCCGCTGAAGCCGAAACGCGTGGCTGGGCAGCATCTGCGGATGAAACTGCACAGAAAACACAAGCGCTGGCCGACAATGGCGTTGTGGTGCAAGCGCTCAGCGAGTCACTCTCAGAAACCCTGCGCACTGTGGGCCAAACCATTGCCAAAGAATGGGTTAACAGCTGGGCCGAAGGCCAAGCAGTGCTTGATCAACTCAACTGATCAAGCTTTGTCGGGGGCGAGACTTCGCCCCCGCACTTTTGCGGCATTGGAATTTCAAAATGATTAAACGACTTAGCCAATTATCGCTGCTGCTTGCAGCGATGATCATTGCCATTTTGGCCACCTTAGTGATGCTGCAAATCTTCGCGCGACTGCTCGATGTGCTGCTCAGCAAGCTGGGTCTAGCGCCACTGGGATTTGTGGTGCCGTCATTGGCCGAAATGGGCGGCTACGCCACTGCCTGCGCAATGTTCTTAGCGCTAAGTGGCACATTGCTCGATCGCGTACATGTGCGGGTCAACCTAGTGCTCAATGCGGTACCAGTGACCTTGCGCAAGCCGCTGGAGTGGATCGCGCTTACCCTATCTAGCAGCTTGGCAACGCTGGCAACCTACTATCTATTCAACATGACAATGAAGTCGTTTAAATACAACGAAGTCTCCTATGGCCTTCTAAAAATCCAACTCTGGTGGCCGCAAGCCTTGATCACGCTTGGTATTGGCCTACTGGCGCTAGCGCTATGGCAACAATGGCTATTACTGTTTAGTCAAGCCGCGCCCGATTTCGATGAACCCGCTGAACACCTTGTGGAGTAAGCCATGATTAGTACCGCTCTACTTGTGCTGCTGGTTCTGTTTGCCGCATTGGCCATTGGAATGCATGTGGCGCTGGCCTTGGTGCTCACTGCCGCAGTTGCACTCTATTCTGCACAGCCCATGATGGTGGGCCATATTATTGCCAACTCTTTATGGAGTTCGCTAAATAGCTGGGAGCTTTTGGCACTGCCAATGTTTATATGGATGGGCGAAATTTTATATCGCTCGCGTTTATCCGCCGACTTATTCAATGGTCTGGCCCCTTGGCTCAACCGGTTGCCAGGCCAATTACTGCATATTAACGTTGTGGGCTCAGCCGTATTTGCTGCGGTGTCGGGCTCTTCCGCAGCAACCTCTGCCACCATAGGTCGTATTGCCCTACCGCAGCTAAAACAGCGCGGCTACAGTGAAAAACTGGCCATTGGTTCACTGGCAGGCGCAGGCACGCTGGGCTTATTGATACCACCCTCCATCATTTTAATCGTCTATGGGGCGGCTACTGAGCAATCGATTGCCCGCCTTTTTGTGGCAGGGTTAATCCCTGGCATTGTCTTGGCGCTGATGCTGATGCTGATGCTGGCCCTGCTCTCGACCAAAGCACCCAGTGAGCCCAAACTCCCCACCGATTGGGGCGCAAGGTTGCGAGGTTTGCACTTATTGGCACCTACCGTTGCACTGATTGTGTTTGTGATTGGTTCAATTTATGCCGGCTTGGCCTCGCCAACCGAAGCCGCGGTCGTGGGTGTTTTCTGTGCGCATTTACTCATTTGGTGGCAGGGCGAATTGAGCCGTCAAGTATTGATCGATGCACTAATGGGGGCCACCAAAGTCTCTGCCATGATTTGCTTTATTTTGGCCGGTGCAGCCGTGCTCACAACTGCAATGGGCTTTACAGGGATCCCACTAAAGCTTGCGGCTGCGATTGGCCAGTTAGACCTTAGCCAGCTTCAGCTGATTGCCATGCTCACCGTGCTATTTGTCATTATGGGATGCTTGTTAGATGGCATCTCGATGGTGGTACTGACGACTTCGGTTGTGATCCCGATGATCCAAACCGCTGGAATAGACCTAATCTGGTTTGGAATTTATATCGTGGTGGTGGTTGAAATGGCCCAAATCACGCCACCTGTTGGGTTTAATTTATTTGTGCTGCAATCTTTAACGGGTCGATCAATTCTCTGGATTGCGGGGGCGACCATTCCCTTCTTTTTAGTGTTGGTGATGATGGTCGTGCTGCTCGCCCTGTTTCCAGAGCTTGTATACTGGCTTCCACAACAACTATTTGGTAGCTAAAGGACGCTCTAATGATGACTCCACTCGGCGGCTTTGTATCCTCCGCCCACCTAGCAGATGGCGAACTACCCGCCCTATCAGAATTGGAATTCGGGCTGATTTTGCTGTCCCATGCATTTGAACGCTGGATGGTGCGCTGCGCTCGAGCCGCAGGGGTGAATGATCTGAGCCCCCTCGATGTATTAGTACTGCACTCGGTCAATCATCGCGACCGTCAAAAGCGGCTGGCTGATGTGTGTTTGGTTCTAAACATTGAGGACACGCACACGGTGGATTATTCGGTGCGCAAACTACAAAAGCTAAAATTGGTGGAAACCGGCAAAAAGGGTAAAGAGAAGATGATCGGGGTGACAGATCAAGGCAAAGCCCTTTGCAAAACTTACCGCGAATATCGCGAAGCGATGCTGGTGCAACCCCTGCTGTCACTTGATCTAAAACCCGAACAACTCTCACATATCGCAGAGCAGCTGCGTTTTCTATCCGGCCAATATGATCAGGCCGCACGAACAGCGGCCAGCATTTAACTACAAACCATGGCGGCCATGATAGGCCCCATTTAACCGATCATCAGTTAGGGTTTGAAGAATGGTTTGCGGCCTTAACACCTCCACCACCAACGGATAACACGCTGTGGCGTCGTCCGAATGCGTGCTGCCGCAGTTGCCGCCAGGACAAGCCGATAACCCACCCAGCAAATCACGATGCGCAAAGAAGGTAATCGAATCCCCTGCTCTGGCCGGTGTGGCTTTCATAAAGTACTGATGCGTGTCTAGCGTAAAGCCAGTGCACATAAACACATTCATCACATCGTGTACCAAGTGCTCAATCTCAGCGGTGGGTTTGCCGGTGTATTTGGCCAAGGCGCGGGTGAGATTGCTGTGACAGCAATAATCGTAATGCTCACCACGCAGACGGTAGTTGGTGTAGGGGTCGCAGCGCGTGCCGATCACATCGTGCACACTGCCGCCATATTCATCGATGCCATACCAGTCCAGGCTGTCTTCGACGATGGTACACAGCGGCGATAGATGCGGCATATTGCTCCACAGATGATCGCCCACCGTCACGTGACTGGCTTGTAGCTGGCGCGTCTTGCCGCTGTAGAAGCGCTCGTTAAGATTGTGCAAATTCCACAGATTTAGATCGCCTACTTGATGACCGTTTGGATTGACGATGCGAAAAAAGTGCCCTGCTGGCACCGCAAAACATTCGGCATCGCGCGCGCCAATTGTCACCTCCGACACCACTTCTGCCTCTGGCAGCTGTGCTTGCATCGCCGCCAAATCAATGGGCGGTAGCTTCTGGGTTTCGTAGCAAATCACCGGTGCCACGGCGCGGCGTTCAGCGGCGTCGGCGGGCTGGGGATTGTGTGGTGTTGAAATCATGCCAGCGGCCCGTTTGGTCTAAAACGGCCATGGTGGCGCGACCGGCAGTGCGATGCAAGTCTGACGTCGTTCTGACGATAGAGATATCGCCGACACTGCCAAGCCCAACGGCCAACACGCAATTGGCGTTGACCAATACCCGCCGCCGTGTATAGGCTAAATCCGTCACACCCACGCTCTGGCAAAACATGAACCACGTTCTGGACATCACCAACGACCATATCAAAGCGAGCTTTATGGCGCTTGGCGCGACCTGGCTGAGCTGCCAGGTACGCATCGGCGGCGGCTGGCGCGAAGTGATTTTGGGGCATGCTGATCTCGCGTTATATCAACAAAAAGGCCCCTACTTTGGCGCGACGGTTGGCCGCTTTGCCAATCGCATTGCCGGTGGCACTTTCAGCATTGATGGCCAGCACTACCAGGTCGATCAAAACGAAGCCCCCAATACGCTGCACGGGGGGCGTGGCGGGTTTAGCCATCAACCATGGCGGGTGGTCGAGCACACGCCCACCTCGCTGAGATTTGCCATAGATTCGCCAGATGGCGATCAAGGTTTTCCCGGTCATCTGCACGCCGAAGTCGAATATTGCCTCAGCGGCGCGGCGATTGACATCATCTACCACGCCACCACTGACGCACCCTGCCCGGTCGGTCTGACCAATCATGCCTATTTCAACCTCGATGCCGAGCATGACGATATTTCGCAGCATCGTTTGCAGCTTGCCGCCACTCAGGTGCTAGAGGTGGATATGGCGCTGATTCCCACCGGCGCGCTATTACCGGTCGGCGGCACGGCTTTTGACCTCAATACGCCGCGCCGATTGGCCGAGGTATTGAGCCACCGCGAATTACAAGCCACCCAAGGCTACGATCACGCCCTTGTGCTTGAAGGCAGCGGCTTTCGCCACGTGGGCCGCCTGACAGCGAGCGATGAATCGCTGGCCATGGACATACACACCGATCAGCCTAGCATTCAACTCTACAGCGGCAATGGCCTAGAAGGTATCAAGGGTCGAAACGGCCCCTATCGTGCCTATGCGGGATACGCCATCGAAACCCAAGGCTATCCAGACAGCCCCAACCATGCGCATTTCCCAAACTGCATCTTGCGCCCTAGCGAGCAATACCAGCATCGCACGCGCTACGCGTTCAAAACACCCTAAGCTGCCTTAAATCTCGCCGTTTTTGGGTCATGCTCATAGTGCTTGACCCACTCGTCAATCTTCTCCGCAGCATCGCTCAGCGCATTCAAAATCATCTGCACCTCTGCCTCGTCATGCACGTAACTCAAGTTGAGACGCACCCACCCCGGTTTGGCCATTTCATCGCCCGCTAAAATGCGTGCGCGAAGTGCATCTGAAGCTGCGCGGTCAATCCCAAGCAACCGGTGCGCGTAGCTGCCCGCACAGGCGCAGCCCCCACGCGCTTGCACGCCATAGGCATCGCTCAAAATCCGCGTGAACAACTGATGATGAACGCGCTGATCTTGATGATCGTTCACCTGAAACGCGAAAAACGGTAAACGCGGCACGCTCAGCGACTGTCCCAGCAGCGATAAATTCGAGATCCCCGCAAAGTGTGCTTGGCCACGCTCGGCGAGCGCTTTGTCTTGCTCGAAGATGTAATCAAGCCCAATGCTGCGCTTGACGATCATGGCCAGTGCGGCCCGAATATCGCCAATCGCATTCGGTGTACCCGCTTCCTCACGGTGGACAAGTGAGGGGATGTAATCGTGCGCCCAAGGCGAGACAAAGCGCACCGTACCGCCACCGGCTGCAGTGGGCTTCTGGCTGTGGCAAACCGCGTGCTTGACCGCCAAGACCCCACTGGCGCCCACCCCGCCCAGCATCTTGTGCGGCGAATAGACAATCGCATCGGCCTCGCCAAGTGTCATCTCCAAGTAAGGCGCGCCACCAGCGTAATCCCATACCATTAGCGCACCTGCTTGCTTGACCATGCGCGTAAGCGCTGCACTTTGGCATATCACACCGGTGACATTGGAGGCCGCAGACAGCGCCACCACGGTAAACCCATTGCGATGTGTCGCCAGCTTTTGTTGAAGATCATCGACATCCACGCCACCGCCTTGCTGTTCGGCGATCTCGATTACCTGCGCCCCGCTCTCGCGCCAAGGCAGCATATTGCTGTGGTGCTCATAAGGGCCCACCAATACCGTAACCGTCTCACCATCGCGCACACGGTCGGAGATTTGCAGCAGCGCCACCAATCGCTGCAATCCAGCCGTCGCCCCTGCACCGCAAAAAATTACGCTGGCATCGCTGCCAAGGGCCATAGCGTCGGCAATTTCAGCTCGCGCCGCCTCGCGCAGCCGAGTAATAAATTGCCCAGTCTCTGAGGCCTCGGTGTGCGCATTGGCATAAAACGGCAGCACCTGCTCAATTAAAAAGTGCTCGATCTGCATCAGCGCCCGACCAGAGGCCACGTAGTCGGCATACACCATCGACTGCACGCCGAACGGCGTCTCATAGGGCTGAAAGCGCCCGATAATGCCTTGGCGAATCTGCTCAATGGTCATCGCTTCGAGGGTGCGTTTGAATTGTTCTAGTACTTGCATGGTCAGCTCTCTGAATAGATCACAAAATAATAACCACTGACAGAGCGATATTTTTCGCTCAGAATACACTCATTATTCACTTTATTGATTATTTTGAACGACCCATGACTCTATCAATCGATCAAATTGACAAGCAGATCCTTCGGGCCCTACAAAAGTCTCCAATGCTCACCCAGCGAGCGCTGGCCGACACACTCAACCTCTCGCAGAACACCTGCTGGCGGCGCCTCAAAGCACTGACCGACGCTGGCATACTCGAAGAGTCGCGATTCAGCATCAACCGAGAAGCTTTAGGTTTGGACTTGGTCGTGTTCGTCATGATCAAAACCCGCCACCACTCGGATAAGTGGCTAGCGCAGTTTAAGCGCAACGTGGAGACCATCCCAGAGGTCGTGGATTTCTTTCGCATCGGCGGCGATCACGACTATATGCTCAAGATTGTCACCACCTCAATGAAGGGCTATGACAGCGTGTATCAGCGGCTCATCCGAGATATTGAACTAGATACCGTGACGTCGTATTTTGCGATGGAGGGGATTTTCGAGAATCGAGGGGTGATGATTGAGTGACATCGAGGCAAATTTGAGCGTCGTTATCATCAGCTAATCATTAAAAAAACGATCAGGCCAGGCAGTTGTGGAATGGCTATTTGAACCTAAACACAGATTGGAGAAATCTCACTTCACCAAAGCTAATTTGAGCAGCCCCATCAACGAACATAAAGCAATGTCGCCTTACCATCTGGATCTATGTAGTTGCCATCTTCATCCAGATTAATATCAAGTGATTTTACAAATCCAGCCAATTTCTCTTTTGAGTTAAACTGCTTTGCACTCTCTTTAAGATACTCAATAGCGCCGTCGAATGTTCTAATATCAGAAACTCTAAACATCATTCTTTATCCCACGGTTTCGCTTCGCGATAATACAAGCCCACATTCTCTTCAGTAATTGAAGTATCCTCTACCCCCTCTGGCGCATCTACCCATTCCACCCATATCTCTGGCCGCCGCGGTTTGAGCCAAGGATTGTTTGCACGAACTCTACGCATATGCTCTTTGACAAGTAAACAGCGTGCGAACACCGAATACAATTCCACTGGCAAATTCAGCGGATAGCCTTCTGGACTCCTCGGAAAAGAGGCATTAGGCTCGCCGTCAACTTGATATGCCGCCATGACTTTTAATCTAAGGGCGTCCTTGAATATATTTTTTTTAGCTCCCCCCTGGCGTTGCCAAATTATGTTATAGACACCATCTTGGTGAAGCAAAAATGATATATTTGTATTTTCTAAAGGTGTATCACGCGCATGTCGGCCCGAGGTTCCACCGTCAAAATAAATCACTTGATGCTCAACGTTAAAGAGCAAAACGCTCCCCCAAAGCCAACCTTTTTCTCGACTTCTTTCAATGTTTCGCTTATAGGTCGGAAAGACCTCCATAAAATCGACAGGGCTTGCCCCGAAACCACTTAGATAATCTAATTTCATTTTCACACCTATAAACCATATAAAAAAATCAATATAACAACACAACCAAAGAAAGGAACGCCCCGTCAAAAAGCAGTGAATGCAAGTATTTGACGCCATTAGTTTGGCAAAAGAGATGAAATTCAAGTATTGAAACTCTATTTTTTGATCCAGTGATCATTTTGTTAACCATTTAGAGATATTTTAAAAAAACAGGGAAATCCTGCATTTCGGCCTCAAAAAAGAGATCGAGTGTCCCCTGCGATCGTCACACCCTCTTGTTTGACAAACGTGCAAACACCCAAACCCC
>JABXHR010000286.1 GCA_013373515.1 Gammaproteobacteria bacterium
GTCAGTGGGCCAAAGCCAAAATGGGTGATAATGCGGACAACGCCAAGATCGCACTGCTCGACTTGAATGCATCAGAAATTTCAGTTGATTACCTGCGCGACAACGGCTTCTTGCACGGCTTCGGCATCGATATCAAAGATCCAAAAGACATCGGCGATGAAGACGACCCACGCATCGTTGGCAATGACGTCACTAACGGTAACGAAGAAGGCGGCCGCACGGCGATGGAAAACTTGCTACAAGTCGATCCAGAAATCAACTTGGTCTACACCATCAATGAGCCTGCGGCTGCTGGTGCTTACGAAGCCCTCAAAGCGGTTGGTCGTGAAAAAGACGTGATGATCGTGTCGGTTGACGGTGGTTGTCCTGGTGTACAAAACATTGCAGAGGGCGTGATCGGCGCGACCTCGATGCAGTTCCCACTGTTGATGGCTTCAAAAGGTATCGAGGCAATCAAAAGCTGGGCTGAAACAGGCGAGAAGCCTCAGAACACCGAAGGCTTGGACTTCTACAATACAGGTGTTGAATTGATTACCGATTCACCTGTCGACGGCATTCCTTCATTGACCTCAGCGGAAGGTCTAGAGAAGTGCTGGGGCTAAACTAGCCCGACCTCCAAGGCGGGCAATGGCCCGCCTTTTTTGTATTCATCGTGTAATTTTGGAGTGAGTCCATGTCAGAGCGGCACGGCGACGATCACGAAAGCCACTTGAGCCAAAGTGATACAGCGGTTGCTTCTTTCGAAGTAAAACCTAAATCGGTGGTTGATCACCTACAGCACTTTTTGCACGGCAACCCGACCATGGTGCCGGTGATCGTGTTGATTTTGAGTCTATTGGTGTTCGGCAGCCTAGCAGGCGACAAATTTTTCTCGCCATTTAATATCAGCTTGATCATGCAGCAGGTGTCGATTATCGGCATATTGGCAGCAGCGCAATCGCTGATAATTTTGACGGCCGGCATCGATCTATCCATCGCGGCAACCATGGTGTTTGCCTCGTTTATCATGGGCAAACTTGGTGTTGAGCTGGGCGTGCCAGCCATCATTGCCATTCCTGTGGGGCTCATTGGCGGTGCATTGTGCGGTTGGGCAAACGGTCTGATGGTCACCAAAATTAAACTCCCTCCTTTTATTGTGACGCTGGGTACTTGGAATATTTTCTACGCCTTGACGCTTTATCTGTCCGGTGCACAGTCAATTCGCGGTCAAGACATCGACAAGACGGCGCCACTGCTCAAATGGTTTGGCAACGTGATTGAAATCGCTGGGGCAAGAATTTCTTATGGTTCTGTGCTGATGCTGGTGGTGTTTTTGGTGCTTTGGTTTGTGCTTAACCACACCGCGTGGGGCCGCCATGTCTACGCCATCGGTGACGACAAAGAAGCGGCTGAGCTCGCCGGTGTACAAACCGACAAAACACTGCGCCAAGTCTACATGGTCGCTGGAGCCATATGTGCCATCGCCGCTTGGGCCGCCATCGGGCGCATCGGTTCGGTGTCTCCGAATAGTTTCTATGAAGGCAACTTGCAGTCGATCACCGCGGTGGTGATTGGCGGTATTTCGCTCTTTGGTGGGCGTGGCTCCATCATGGGCGCGCTGTTTGGTGCTCTGATTGTGGGGGTGTTTAACTCGGGCCTAAAACTGATTGGCGTCGACGTGCTGTGGCAGTTATTCGCCACCGGTTGGCTGATTATTATCGCCGTTGGCTTGGATCAATGGATTCGGAGGGTTTCAGCATGAGCCAATTTATTATCGAAGCCAAAGGCTTGGTCAAGCGCTATGGCAAGGTCACGGCACTTGATCATGCAGATTTCGATCTTCGCCCCGGAGAAATCCTCGCCGTGATTGGCGATAACGGGGCAGGAAAATCATCCTTAATCAAAGCAATCTCGGGCGCGGTGACGGTCGATGAAGGCGATATCAAACTTAACGGTAAAAGCATGCGCTTTGAGTCGCCAATGCAGGCACGCGAAGCGGGCATTGAAACCGTGTATCAAAACCTAGCCCTGTCACCGGCGCTGTCGATCACCGATAACCTATTTATGGGTCGCGAAATTCGCAAACCAGGCTGGCGTGGAAAGTGGTTAAAGCAGCTTGATAAGGCAGAAATGGCCAGAGTTGCGCGAGATAAGCTATCAGAGTTGGGTTTGATGACCATTCAAAACATCAACCAAGCGGTCGAAACGCTTTCAGGCGGTCAACGCCAAGGCGTCGCTGTTGCGCGTGCAGCGGCTTTTGGCTCGCAGGTGGTCATAATGGACGAGCCCACCGCTGCACTCGGGGTGAAGGAATCCAGTCGCGTGTTGGATTTGATCTTGGATGTTAAATCTCGTGGGCTGCCGATTGTGCTGATTTCGCACAATATGCCGCATGTGTTTGAAGTGGCTGATCGTATTCATATCCACCGTCTAGGTAAGCGCTTGTGCGTCATCGATCCCAAGGCACACAGCATGGCCGATGCGGTGGCGTTTATGACCGGTGCGAAAGAACCGCCGAAAGACGCCTACTACGCGGGCTAAGTTGTGGCATAGTCGTCGAATGACGATTGCCGAACAACTTTACACTGCCGCGACCACTTTGGTGGCGGCACGATATCCCACCGGATGGGGCGGCGCAGCTGCCATTCGCACCAGTTCTGGCCGCATTTTCACCAGCATTGCGCCAGATACTAAAAACGATGCTTTGTCTCTTTGCATGGAAGTGGGTGCGATACTCGAGGCTCACAAGCTTGATGAGGCAGTTACGCATAGCTTGTGTCTTTATCGAGAGAACGCGCAAGGAACATTTGTCATTCTAAGCCCCTGCGGTATCTGCCAAGAGCGGTTAGTGCATTGGGGCGGCGATGTGCAAGCTGCGATCACCAACCCCGACAATCAATTGATATTCAAACCCATGCACGAGCTGATGCCGCATCATTGGTCGTTGGTCAACGGCGTCGACTGGTAGCGGTTGCGTTCAGTGGTACGACTCGACACAATCATTACCATTACAAAACACTATTTAAGGATTGCTCATGCGCTGGTCGCGGACTTTAAATCTTGTCGATGTCCATTGCAGCGGTGAAATTGGCCGTGTGCTCACTGGCGGCGTGCTCGATATTCCCGGCGATACCATCGCGCAGAAACTCGCCTACATCAACGAGGTGGATGATAGCTTGCGGCGCTTAGTTTGCTCTGAGCCCCGCAGTGGTCCGGCGGGATCGGTGGTTTTATTGCTGCCGGCTACGGTGATAGAGGCCGATGTTGGCTTTATCGTCCTGCAGGCCGATAGAGCCCACGCCATGTCCGGTTCCAATGCTATGTGCGCCGTCACCGCCATGCTTGAAACCGGGATGAAGCCCATGATCGAGCCCGAGACGACCGTCGTGCTGGACACTGCAGCGGGTTTGGTGCGTGCCAAGGCCGCCTGCGAAAATGGAAAGGTGGTCAGCGTGACGCTGGATATGCCAGCAGCATTTGTCTATGCCGACAATCTCAGGCTACGGTTTGCAGAGTTTGGTGAAATCAACTATCACGTGGTGTTTGGCGGCGTGTTTTATGCGTTGGTGGACGTGTCTGCGGTTGGTATGGAGATTTGCCCAGAGAATGCTCGGCGCTTGGCCGATATCGGCGTGGCGATGCGCGCCGACATGGAGGCGGTCGATCGTCCGGTGCATCCTTTAGCACCTGAGGTCAATGGCATCTCCTATGTCATGTTCTACCAAGATATGCCGGATGGCAGCGTCAAAACTGCTACGACCATGCCGCCTGGGCGGGTCGATCGTTCACCCTGTGGGACTGGCAGCACGGCGCGGATGGCGCTGCGACATCATCAAGATGGCTGCAATGTTGATCAAGTTCAGTTGTCGAGTTCCACCATCGGGGGGCAGTTTAAAACGCAGTTCAAACAAGAAACCTCGGTCGGGTCATTCAACGCCATTGATGTCCAAGTGTCTGGTCAGAGCTGGATTTATGGGTTTTCGACAATGGGACTTGATCCCTCAGACCCGTTCCAGCAGGGCTTTATGGTGGCAGATACTTGGGGCGCGATTTAGTGGCTAAGTACCTGCGACATACGATCGGGAATATGGGCAGTTAGCGCTGCAATAAAGGCACTGTGCACCTCGCTTCTTTGCCAATTTTGGCGATAGGTCAAACCAATGGGGCGTCGGGTATTGGGTAGCTCAGGGCTTAAGGTTGCAAGTCGCCCGTTGTCGATATCACTTTGCAATTGAATGGGTGAGATTAGCGTCAGACGATCATTGTTCAACAGTAGCTCACGTATGAGCACATTCGAGCTTACTTCGATTACCCTGGGCCGTGAACGATTCTCAAATAAGTGTTCAAATGCCGCTCGCGTGGGCGAGCCTTGGCGCGCGACAATCCAGTCGAAGTCAGCATATCGATTGCGGTGATTGAGTGGATGATCTGCGCGGCCGACGACACACAAGCCGGTGCTAAAAAACTGCTTTTGTACCAATTGTGGAGGGTCATCTGGCCGCAGCGCACCGAGGATCAAATCCAGTTCGGCATTGTGTAAATGATCCAGTAAATCAGAATAGGGCGCATCGATCACTTGCACCTCAACATCCGGATAGTCTTGGGTAAACTGGTTGAGCGCACGCGGCAGCCAACTGGCTCGCGCAAGCGGCATTGCGCCGAGGCGTATGACATGACTGTCGAGCAAGCTAGCCCGTATTTGTGACAAATCATAAAACGCTTGCGCCGCCGCGCGGGCCAAGGTCTGCGCAGGTGTGGTCAAAGTGATGCCACTAGCATTGGCGTTGAACAATGGCTGTCCGATACGGGCTTCCAATTCGCGTGCGACCCTGTGTACCGCAGATTGCTGGATTCCGAGCGCCTGTGCGGCACCTGAGAAGCTATGGTGCTGCCGCAGCGATACTAGCGCCTGAAGCTGGGTCATGCGAAGGCCAGTAAGCACGGTTTTAGACTTCACACGGTCCAGTGCGTCCTGCAAGATGTCGAGCGCATTGTCGAGCCGTCGATTGACCACCAACCCCTCTGCCGTTGGCGTCACACCGCCCCGGTGGCGGCTAAACAGCTTGAAGCCCCATTGAGACTCTAGTTTGGCAATGGCCTGAGTGAGTGCCGGCTGTGAAATATGCAGGGCCTCGGCGGCGCGTGCCAACGTGCCAAGTTTTATGCAGGCTTGCACAGCGGCCAAATGCTTGAGATTGAGGTCGGCAATATCCACGGTCATATAATGATGCTATCTCAAAAACTTATGGCTGAATAGCGGCTTTGAAACCAACCGGCGGTCAAGGCTCTGCATAATGAGGACATTGCAGAGGAGAATCGCGATGATTATTGATTGCCACGGCCACTACACCACAACCCCGCCCGGTGTAGGAGACTATCGCGACGCGCAAAAAGCCGCGTTGACCAAAGACCCCAACCACCAAGGCGAAAAAGGTGTGATGCACGTCAGCGACGATGAGATCCGCGAATCCATCGAAAACAACCAGCTCAAGCTGCAACAATCGCGCGGCACCGATTTAACCATCTTCTCGCCCCGCGCCAGCTGGATGGGACACCACATTGGCAATGAATACACCAGCCAATACTGGACCGAACACCAAAACGACATCATCCGCCGCGTTTGTGATTTGTTTCCGCAAAACTTTGTGCCAGTGGCGCAGTTGCCGCAATCGCCGCATGTTTCCCCGGCCAAATCGGTGCCAGAGATTGTGCGCACGGTTGAAGAAATGGGCTTTATCGGCATTAACCTCAACCCAGATCCTTCGGGCGGGTATTGGAACGATGTGGGTTTATCCGACCGCGCGTTTTACCCCATCTACGAAAAAATGGTCGAGTACGATATTCCCGCTATGGTGCACGTGAGCGCCGCCTGTAACCCTTGTTTTCACACCACAGGCTCGCATTACCTTGGGGCAGACACCACCGCGTTTCAGCAATTGATGATGTCGGATGTGTTTAAAGACTTCC
The DNA here is from genome assembly GCA_013373515.1 of Gammaproteobacteria bacterium. Classification (GTDB taxonomy): domain Bacteria; phylum Pseudomonadota; class Gammaproteobacteria; order JABXHR01; family JABXHR01; genus JABXHR01. The sequence continues at coordinate 5,947 of JABXHR010000286.1, forward strand.
CCACGCTCAAAATCATTATTCCGCACGGTGGCGGCGCGGTGCCGTATCACTGGGGCCGTTTCCGTGGCATGGCGCAAGATCAAAAACTGCCGCCGCTCGATGAGCTGGTGCTCAACAATATTTATTTTGATACCTGCGTTTATCACCAGCCCGGCATTGATTTATTGCTCGATGTGATTCCGCATAAAAACATCCTGTTCGCCTCAGAAATGATCGGTGCGGTGCGCGGCATCGACCCAGAGAGCGGCCATTATTTTGATGACACCAAGAAATACATCGACGCCGCCCACATATCCGCCGAATCCAAAACCATGATTTTTTCGGAAAACGCCAAGCGCGTATTTAGCCGTTTAAAGGTACCCGCATGAGCCAAAACATTGTTGTTCAAAATATCCCCCGTGTGGCGCGCGAGATGGTAGAAGGCTTGGCCGAGTGCGGCGTGGCCACAGTGCACGAGGCCCAAGGCCGCAAAGGCTTATTGGCCGAATATATGCGCCCGATCTACGGCGACGTAGCGGTGGGCGGTAACGCCATCACCATCAGCGGTGCGCCTGGCGATAACTGGATGATGCACGTGGCCATCGAGCAAGCGCAGGCGGGCGATATTTTGGTCTTTGCCCCAACTTCGCCCTGCAACGACGGCTACTTTGGCGACCTACTTGCCACCTCCGCGCAGGCACGTGGCGTGGTGGGGTTAATCATCGATGCCGGTGTTCGCGATACCCGTGATCTCAAAAAAATGGGCTTTCCCGTGTGGTCAAAATGCGTCTATGCGCAGGGCACGGTCAAAGAAACCCTTGGCTCGGTCAATGTGCCGATCGTCTGTGCCAATCAGTTGGTTAACGCTGGCGATGTGGTCATCGCAGATGATGACGGTGTGGTGGTGGTTCGCCATGCAGACGCCGAATCAGTGCTGGCAGAAGCGCGTGCCCGCGTCGAGCGCGAAGAAGCCAAGCGCGTGCGTCTAGCCAATGGCGAGCTGGGTCTCGACATCTACAATATGCGCCCACGTTTGGAGGAAAAAGGCCTGAAATATGTCTGACCTCAAGTCCGTCCGCTGTATGTGGATGCGCGGCGGCACCTCCAAGGGCGGCTATTTTTTGGCTGAAGATTTACCCGCCGATGCTGACGCACGTAATGCCGCCTTGTTAGCCATTATGGGCTCGCCCGATGCAAAACAAATCGACGGCATGGGCGGGGCAGACCCGCTCACCTCTAAGGTGGCAGTGGTCAAACGCTCCGAACGAGACGATGCCGATGTCGATTATCTGTTTTTGCAAGTGGTGGTCGATCTAGCGATCGTTAGCGATGCACAAAATTGCGGCAATATCCTCGCGGGTGTTGGGCCGTTCGCCATTGAGCGAGGATTGGTAAACATTTCGGGTGACACCACCGATGTGCGCATCTATATGGAGAACACCGGCCAGATTGCCACCGCCAGCGTCAATACAGCAGGCGGCTATGTGCATTACACCGGTACAGCGTCAATCGACGGTGTGCCGGGTACCGCAGCCGCTGTGCCCATCGAATTTAAAGACACCGCGGGCTCGAGCTGTGGCGCTTTGCTGCCCAGCGGCAATGCGCGCGACACAGTGCTCGGGGTGGATGTCACCTGTATTGATAATGGCATGCCGGTGGTGGTGCTCAATGCGTCCGATTTTGGCATTCGCGGTGACGAGACCCGTGAAGCGCTTGACGACAACAGCGAGCTGAAAGCCAAGCTTGAAGCCATTCGACTAGCAGTGGGGCCGTTGATGAACCTTGGCGATGTCAGCGATAAAACGGTGCCCAAAATGAGCTTGGTCAGCCCAGCCTTAAAGGGTGGTGTGATCAACACCCGTACCTTTATCCCACATCGCTGCCATGCCACGATAGGCGTACTGGGTGCGGTGTCGGTGGCCACGGCCTGCGCCATCGAGGGCAGTGTAGCGGCAGAGGTGGCAAGCGTTACCATGGCCCCACAAATGACACTGGCGGTTGAGCATCCAAGCGGTGAAATGACCGTGGTCCTCAGCACGGAAAATAACCAAATCAAACGTGCGGCGCTCTTGCGTACCGCACGCAAACTTATGGACGGCAGCGTGTTTTACGCGGCTTAGGAGACCCTATGGATCCAGATTATTTACCGTTTCATCTCAACCCTTCAAAGCCCGCCTATGTGCCACCTGCAGGCGCGGTGGATGCGCATTGCCATGTATTTGGTCCGGCGGAGGTGTTTCCCTATCACCCCAAGCGCAAATACACCCCTTGCGATGCGCCCAAGGAAAAACTCTTTGCGCTGCGTGACTTTCTAGGCTTTGAGCGCAATGTCATCGTGCAGGCCTCTTGCCATGGTAACGATAACGCGGCCCTAGTGGATGCCCTGCAAAGCGCGGGTGAGCTTGCGCGTGGCGTGGCGGTGGTGTCGCCCGATGTTAGTGATGATGACCTTAAAACCATGCACCAGGCCGGCGTGCGCGCAGTGCGCTTTAACTTTGTAAAGCGTTTGGTGGATGCCACGCCTCGCGAGGTGTTTATCGGCATTGCCGAGCGTGTTAAAGCCTTGGGCTGGCATATTGTGGTGTATTTCGAAGCGCCCGATTTGGCCGATTTAATTCCCTTTTTAAACAGCCTCGATTGCACCATCGTGGTCGATCATATGGGCCGCCCCGATGTGGCCAATGGCGTTGATCACCCCGATTTTCAGCGCTTTATTGACTGGATGGCGGATAACCCCAATGTGTGGAGCAAGGTCAGTTGCCCAGAGCGCTTAACGCTAACCCCACCGGATTATTCGGATGTGGTGCCGTTTGCCAAAGCGCTGGTCGAGCGCTTCCCCGATCGCGTGCTTTGGGGCACAGATTGGCCGCACCCGAATATGAA
>JABXHR010000170.1 GCA_013373515.1 Gammaproteobacteria bacterium
ATGTCGGCAAATCGACGCTGTTCAATGCCTTGACTAAGGCCGAAATTGCGGCGGAGAACTATCCGTTTTGTACCATCGATCCGAATGTCGGCATCGTCCCGGTTCCCGATCTACGTCTTGATCAGCTCTCAGCGATCGTTAAGCCAGAGCGCGTTCTGCCCACCACAATGGAGTTTGTCGATATTGCAGGCTTGGTTGCGGGTGCCGCCCAAGGTGAGGGTTTGGGTAATCAATTTCTAGCCCATATCCGCGAGACGGATGCGATTGCCCATGTCACGCGCTGCTTTGAAGACGATGATGTGATCCATGTCAGTGGGCGCGTGAGTCCATTAGATGATATTGAAGTCATCAACACAGAGCTACTTTTGTCCGATATGGAAACACTTGCCAAGGCAGTCCAGCGCATCGGCAAAAATGCTAAATCGGGCAACAAAACCGCCATCGAGGAACATGAGTTCCTCAAGTCGCTCGCGGCGCATTTGGACGAAGGTAAGCCAGCGCGTGCGTTTGAAGTGCCTGAAAAGCATCGCAATGCGTTCCGTCAATTGTGCCTCATTACCGCAAAGCCACTTCTATATATCGCCAATGTGGACGAAGGTGGGTTTGAGAATAATCCGCTATTGGATCAGGTGAAGGCACATGCGGAAGCGGAAGCGGCTGAGGTCGTGGCGGTGTGTGCGGCGATTGAAGCCGAAATTGCCTTACTTGATGAAGCGGACAAAAAAGACTTCCTCGATGAAATGGGCCTTGAAGAGCCCGGCCTCAATCGCGTGATTCGCGCTGGCTACGATTTGCTTGGCTTGCAGACGTTCTTTACCGCGGGGGTCAAAGAAGTCCGTGCATGGACGGTTCACAAGGGTGCAACCGCACCCAATGGGGCGGGTAAGATTCACACGGATTTTGAGCGTGGATTTATTCGTGCCGAAGTGGTTGCCTTCGACGATTTCGTGCAGTTCAACGGTGAACAAGGGGCGAAGGATGCAGGCAAATGGCGTCTCGAGGGTAAAGAGTACCTACTCGCCGAAGGTGATGTCGTGCATTTTAGATTTAACGTCTAATATTCTTGGGTACCGGCCGCCATCACGCCAGCCCAGTGCTGTGCGCGTATGGCGGCTTTTTTGTGTCTGGGGCTTTTTCAGTTGAACTGGCTTGGCTAGCCGATTAACCTTCAAGCTTTGATGGATTCGAGAGACGCAATGGCAACCCTACTTTGGCAACCTTCAAAACAAAAAATCGACTCAGCTCAAATCACAGCATTTGCAAAGCAGCTTGGCGATTTTTCGAGTTATGAGGAATTCCATCGCTTTTCTGTCGATTCGCCCGAGGTATTTTGGCCAGCGTTTTGGGCATGGGCGGGTGTCAAAGGGGCGCCTGGGGATGTCGTGCTGTCGCGTGCGCCACAACTGATGGGGTCACAGTTTTATCCCGATGCCACGCTCAATTTCGCTGAAAATTTACTGGATAACAATGATAGCGATGCAAAGGCACTGATTTTTTGGGGTGAGGCGCAAATCAAGTCCTCAATGACTTGGGGTGTCCTGAAGTCTAAGGTGGCAGCGTTGGCAGCGGCGTTTAAAGCGGCGGGTGTCACAAAGGGTGATCGCGTGGTTGCGGTATTGCCCAATATGCCAGAGACCATCATTACCATGTTAGCCGCCAGTAGTCTCGGGGCGGTCTTTTCGTCTAGCTCGCCAGATTTCGGTGTGCAGGGCATTGTCGACCGCTTTGGACAGATCGAACCCAAAGTGCTGGTCGGTGTAGACAGCTACCTCTACAACGGCAAAATCCATCATTGCGCGGAGAAAATGTCAGAGGTCCGAGCGCAGTTGTCCACCGTAGAGACCTTCTTGACTGTGACCTACACTGGCGGGGATCATCCTGCCGGATCAATAGAATTTGAAGCCTTTGCGGCGCCCTATGTTGAGGCGGCGCTGAGCTTTGAGGCTGTGGGTTTCAATGACCCGCTCTATATTTTGTTCTCCTCAGGCACCACCGGCGTCCCGAAGTGCATTGTGCATAGTGTCGGTGGCGTGCTTCTCAAGCACCTTGTTGAGCATCGTCTGCATACGGATATTGGCCGCGGCGATGTGCTGTTTTATTTCACCACCTGCGGTTGGATGATGTGGAATTGGCTGACAACGGGTTTGGCATCGGGCGCAACGTTGGCGTTGTACGACGGGTCGCCCTTTGCCAAAGACGGCGATATTCTGTTTGATTACGCTGACGCTGAGGGCTTTAAGGTGCTTGGAACGTCAGCAAAGTTTATTGATGCCTTGGCCAAAGCCAACAAACGTCCGATGCAGACGCACGATCTGAGCACGGTCGAGGCAATCTTGAGCACCGGGTCTCCTTTGGTGCCCGAGAGCTTCAGCTATGTCTACGAACACGTCAAGCAAGATGTGCATTTGGCTTCAGTGTCTGGCGGTACAGATATTGTCGGCTGCTTTGTGATTGGCGTGCCGACACTGCCGGTGTACCGCGGGCAATTGCAAGCACCGACGCTTGGCATGGCAACCAAAGTGTGGAGTGACGACAATATCGAACAAATCGAAGGGCGTGGGGAACTGGTGTGTACCGACCCCTTCACGTCGATGCCGATTGGGTTCTGGGGTGACCAAAACAACGAGAAATACTCGGCTGCGTATTTTGATCAATATCCGGGCGTTTGGTGTCATGGTGACTATATCGAGCGCACGGCGGAGGGTGGCTATATCATCCATGGTCGGTCAGATGCGACGCTTAATCCAGGCGGTGTCAGAATCGGTACCGCTGAGATCTACCGCCAGGTAGAGCGATTGGATGAGGTGCTTGAATCCATCGTCATAGGGCAGCAGTGGGAAGGCGATGTGCGGGTGGTGTTGTTTGTCACCTTGCGCGAAGGTGTTGAGCTCGATGAGGCGTTAGTCATCAAAATCAAACAACAAATACGTCAGAACACAACGCCGCGTCATGTGCCAGCGGTGGTGCTTCAAGTGACGGATATTCCGCGGACCAAAAGCGGAAAATTGGTTGAACTGGCTGTGCGTAATGTGGTGCATGGGTTGCCTGTGAAGAATGTTCATGCGCTTGCGAACCCAGAAGCGTTGGAATTGTTTGCAAATCGTCCTGAGCTCGCGTCTTAGTTTCCAGTTGGATCTTTGCGATGGAGTTTGCAAGCGTTAGCTCAATCATTCACTGGATCTCGATTTTAGCTACAGCAGCCATGGCGGTATCGGCTGTGGCCATGGCCTCGAGAAGTGGATTTGATCCTTATGGCGCGCTGGTATTGGCCGCTGTCGCCAGTGTCGGCGGCGGTACGCTGCGCGATGTGTTGATCGGTGCGACGCCAGTCTTCTGGGTCGATGATTTGTCCTATGTCTTAACCATCATACCTACCGCATTGCTCGCGATTGTGGGCATCAATTTTGTACCGACTGGTCGGGGCATTCGACTCAATATTTTGGAAATGTTTGATGCGGCAGGGTTAGCGCTCTTCTGTGCCTTAGGCGTTCAAAAATCGCTTATAGCGGGGATTGATCCAATTGTGGCGGTGTTAATGGGCTTGATAACCGGCACTGCTGGCGGGATGTTTCGCGATGTCTTGTGCGGCCAAAAGCCCAGTGTTTTGCAGCGAGATTTATACGCCAGCTGTGCTTTGGTGGGCGCGTTGGTGTATATCGGCCTGCATCATTTTGAGTTTTCAGCGTTGTGGACTTTGGGGCTCTCCGCCGCAGTCACTTTTACGCTTCGCTTATATGCCATATTTTCCAATTGGTCCGAGCGCTCGATTCGCTGGCGTCACTAGCGCCGGTGGTTTTGGCGAAAGTCTTTAGGGCTTTGTTTGGTTTGGCGTTTAAAGAAGCGAGCAAAGTAGCTCGGGTCATTAAATCCTAATTCGTACCCGATGGTATCAATTGGCATTCTTGTGTACACCAATCGTCTGATCGCTTCATCAATGATTCGGTTAAGAATCATCTGCTTGGCACTAATGCCACGGTTGCGCTGGCAAATGCGGTTGAGTGTGGGATTTGAGATATTGAGTTTCTGAGCGTAGAAACTCACCTCATGCGAATTGGTGTGGTGCTGGTCTAGTAATTGGATAAAGCTTAGGAATCTTGCACTGGCGGTGCTGTTAGGTGCTTCTAATACGAAGCGCCGACGAATATAAATACACCATAGCTGAATCAATGCCTCTAGAGTGTTCGCTCTGTGTGAATGGCTGCTGGTGTATTCCTCGAGAATGTCTTTGAGTAACCGTAGCAATTGCTCATCATCGACACGACTGAATACCTGGGCCTTTGCACTCAAACCCAGATCAATTTTGCTCAAAGCCTCTAGACGTGCATCGATACTCAACACATAGCCCATGGTATCTGGTGAAAATACAAAGTCGTGCACGCAAAACGGTGGTATGGAAATCAACGTTTGGTTAGCGCATTGATGAACGTCGCCGTCTAACCCTACGCGCGCTTGGCCCTTTGCAATGTAGATAAACTGAAATAATTGCGGGTGTCGGTGACTGGCAATGGTCCAATCGTGTTTTCGACTTCGCTCGGCAATCGCCTCAATATGAATCGCAAGTTGAGGTGGTTGGTCTAGCGACTCGGAAAAGAGGGCATAGCTTGGAATGCGTTGCTGCATATTTGATTCAAAAGTACCCGTTGCTGTGTCAATTGTGGCTGTATACGGCAAATATTACTCGCTAATGTACCAGAATTGAAAAAGAGACATTAGCGAAATGAAGACCATTTCCACAAAAGTCGCCATTGTCGGTGCAGGACCCTCGGGACTGTTGCTAGGCCAATTGCTACACAAACATGGAATCGATAATGTCATTGTCGAGCGCGTCAGCGCGGACTATGTGCTTGGCAGAATTCGCGCGGGCATCCTTGAGCAAGGTCTCGTGAAGCTACTCGAAGAGGCCGGTGTCTCTGCACGGATGCATCGAGAGGGCATTCCGCACGATGGGTTCTGTATTTCTCATTCTGAGCGTCTAGAGCGGATTGATGTTAAATCGCTTACCGGTGGCGAGAGCGTCATGTGCTATGGCCAAACCGAAGTCACGCGCGATCTGATGGCCGCGCGCAGTGAGGCTGGATTGACAACGCTGTATGAGTCAAGCGAAGTGAGTATTGTCGATATCTGCAGCGAATCGCCAGCAGTGCTCTGTCGTCATGAAGGCCAGCCAGTAAGGATCGAATGCGATTTTGTCGCCGGCTGTGATGGGTTTCATGGTGTGTCGAGGCAAACGATTCCCGAAGAGAAACGTACTGAGCACGAACGCGTCTATCCGTTTGGTTGGTTGGGTGTCCTAAGCGACACGCCGCCGGTGCACGATGAGTTGATCTATGCCAAAAGCGAGCGCGGCTTTGCGCTGGCCAGTCAGCGTTCGCCGACGCGGTCGCGTTACTATATCCAGGTACCCCTAACAGACAGTGTCGATCAATGGAGCGATGAGGCATTTTGGGCGGAGCTCAAACGGCGGTTGCCGAGCGACATTTCGGCAAAATTGGTGACAGGTCCATCTATTGAAAAAAGCATCGCGCCATTGCGGTCGTTTGTTTGTGAGCCGATGCAATACGGCAGGCTTCACCTTGTCGGAGATGCTGCGCATATTGTGCCGCCGACGGGTGCAAAAGGCTTGAACTTGGCTGCCTCCGACGTGTCTACGCTTTATAAGCTGCTCCTGAAAGCCTATCGAGCGGGTGACTTTAACGTGATGTCTCGATACTCGGAAATTTGCCTGCGCCGTGTATGGAACGGTGAGCGTTTCTCATGGTGGATGACCAACATGTTGCATGATTTTGGTGATGAATCCGTGGGGGGCATGGACGGTGCTTCTATGGCTAGATTTATGGAATCAGAGTTAAATTACTATCTGGATTCTCCGGCAGGTCGCGCTGTGATTGCAGAGCAGTATGTGGGCCTACCTTATGAGCAGATTGACTAACCAGCGCTTAGGCGTCATCGCAACGAATAGCTATAATGGTGGATTAACCATAACGCGAAAACGGTGAACGCCGGTATGACTGACTCGATCAAACAAACTCTAACCAACGATATGAAGCTCGCGATGAAAGCGGGCGAAAAGCAAAAGCTCAGCACCATCCGTGCGATGCTTGCTGCATTCAAGCAGATTGAAGTTGATGAGAGAATTACCCTTGACGATGCACGCGCGCTGGCGGTGCTCGATAAAATGGCAAAGCAGCGTCGTGAGTCTATTGCTCAATATGAAGTAGCTAACCGCCAAGACTTGATAGACATTGAGCAAGCTGAGCTTGCAATCATCCAACTGTATCTACCTGAACCACTCAGCGAGCAAGAAATTTTGGGTCTAATCGATAGCGCCATTGCTTCAATCGGTGCCACTTCGATGGCAGATATGGGTAGGGTAATGGCCCTGTTAAAACCGCAAATACAAGGCAGGGCGGACATGTCGGAGGTTAGCAAACTGCTCAAAAATCGATTAGGCTAAGTTGTTGAAAGTGTGCGCTAATTCTGAAAAGTCTGCCTATTTCGGGTATTTACGCATCTACCTTCAGAGCGCCGCTTGTTAATCTGTATTCAGGTTGGCAGGGCAGCCGGCCTCGCAGTTCCTGAGCCTGAGTTTAATGAGGTTGGGCAACTTTCATCGAGCGCGATCACGGAAGATTGGACGGCTCAGGACTGCATCTTACTCTCGTCTGATGGCGAGAGTTTTTAAGGGCGAAATGATTCGCCCTTTTTTATATGATATTCCACTTGATCGCGATCGCGACGGCCTGTGCTTGGCTCGAAGCCCCTAACTTTCGATAGGCATTAGAGGCAATTTTCTCGACAGTTTTTACACTGCGATTTGATCGTTCGGCGATCTCTTTGTAGCTGGCGCCATCGTGCCCCATCCACTGTAAGGCGTTTTTCTCAAGTGTGTTTAGCTGTTCTGGGAAAGGATAGTTTTTCACCAAATCACCTGTGCGGTGGAGACAATCGTTTAGGTGGATACCGATGTCGGTGAGGTGGTCAATGGTCTCGTCGGTTAGTATCGACTTGGCCGGGCGATCATTGCTTGTATAAAACGTGAGCGCACTCAGCACGCCCGCCAGTTGTTTAAGCGGTATGAAAATCCCATCGATTATCCCCGCATTGTAAGAGACTAATCTTGCTGCGCGAAATTCCCCTTCTAGACGATCAGGGTTGGCAATATCATCGTAAAACACCGGTGAGTCTCCTTTCTCATAGAGTTGGTGCGCGATGACATCGAACTCTGAGAGACCTCTGCCTACATATTCGTATAGCCACTGGGTCGGGAAGTTGGTGATGCAATTCGGAAACGGGTCGCCATTTCTCAAATCAACCGTGATTGGTGCGGTGCCATACAAATAACCATTAAAACCAATATCCTTGGCAAGTCTATCTAGAATGTCTGTGAAGTCGGTTAACGCACGAGCGCGCGATAGGGCATTGATTATTTTTTTGGTTGTGACTTGATCTAACATGTTCTCTCCGCTCTGCGTGCGGTCATTCTTTTCGTTTGAGGTTATCTCTGCAAATATGGTCGCAGGGAATGTCATCACTTGGCAATGATTGCCGCAGATGATTGTGAACTCACTCGTGAACCCATCAATGCTGCGGCCTATATCCAGCCATATTTCGAGGCGAGCCCGATCGCCCTCACCTTAGAGCCGCCACCGATGCGGTTTGACGCATTCATCAATTGCCGCTCGACAGTACGTGTCGATTTTCCTAGTGCCGCTGCCACTGTCGCTGCCGTTCCACCGGTTTGCGCGATCATATAAAGCACTTCACGCTCTTTGGATGGTAACGGGTTCATGTTTTCGTGCGTAACGTACCACCATTCTTCGACAATTCTATCGCAGAGGATGGCAATCAGCGCTTCAATTTGTTCAGTGAGTTCCTGCGGAGGCTTCGCGGGATGATCTTTGTCGGCAGATGCAAACCCATAGCCTCCAATGACTTCAGGGTGATGGAAAATATTGGCAAAGCCTTTTATGAAACCGCATTCGCGTTGGCCTTCAATGATTCGCCGCTCCGTGGGGGTATGACATTTTGTGTGTGATAAATTATCCCAAATCCAAAGACGCTGCTGGCGAATAATCCGATTGACGGCAACATCATGGGTGAGATATTTCTTGCTAATGTATTCCTGTAGCCACTGCTCATGCATGCTGGTATGAAATTTTACGATGCACGTAATACGTTCCCAATTGATGCAGGTTCTTGTGTAGCCAATAAAGTAATTTGGGTAGCCATGGTTTGCAACAAAATCAGTCAGCCCACGAAATGCTTTCTCTTGGTGAGCGGTCTTGCAAATCTTGAGTGCTTGTTCAAAGTATTTACTAGTCATTCGTGTTCCCGACTGAAGAGGATGGTTTATCAATACTTCTCCATATGTGAAAAAAAGGTGGCCCGTCGCATAGAACCTATTGAAACAGGCATAATTTCTATCAAATTTTTAGCGTTGCTGTATGCCGTACATAAATCCATTGAGTATTTAGTTAGATACATTAAATCCATCCATATTTAGAGGCGAGCCCAATTGCTCTCACTTTAGAGCCCCCACCAATACGGTTTGAAGCATTCATTAGCTGTCGCTCGACGGTACGTGTTGATTTGCCCAGTGCCTCCGCCACCGTTGCTGCGGTGCCGCCCGTTTGAGCAATCATGTACAGCACTTCGCGCTCTTTCGCGGGCAGGGGATTCATATTCTCGTGTGTCACAATCCACCACTCTTCGACGATTCGATTGCAAAGAATCTCGATCAACTCATCCAACCTCATTAGTAAATCAGGAGATGGTCTTGCCGGTTGATCTCGATCCGATGAGGTGAATCCATATCCACCGGCGACGTCGGGGTGGCGAATGACTCGGCCAAATCCACGCCAAAAACCGCATTCCCGTTGGCCTTCGATAATTCGACGCTCTGTGGGTGTGTGGCATTTTGTATGGCACATATTGTCCCATATCCACATTTTCTGTTTGCGCAGGACGGTATGAACCGCGACGTCGGATACTATGTACTTCTTTTGCATGTACTCATGCATCCAAGCTTCTGTCATATTGGTATGGAACTTTAGGATGCATGCAAGACGCTCCCAGTTCATACAAGACCTTGTATATCCGATAAAATAATTCGGATACCCGTTTGCGCCAATAAAGTCAGAGAGCCCTAAAAAAGCGTCCTCTTGGGGTGCCGTTTTACAAATTCTCAATGCTTGGTCGAAATTCTTAACTTTCATCGAATTAATCTCCAGCTCGAAAACGGCATAAGTCGTTGGATGGATGGCACTCGACGAATTGACTTCTTTGAGTGAAATTTTTCGACTGCTCGATTAATTAAACTGACGGTTTTCGATAGGTGGCCCTTGATCATCTGAGCGCAGAGATGCTCAAAAACACTATCCTGGATTGCACTGGTATTGGCTTTTGATTGGTTAGAGCGTGGTCTGGTTGGGTCGGTCTTTGCGTCGCCGTGGTCTGCTTGCAAATGTCTTGTACGGCAGTTATTGAATTGCGGTGTGCATATTTTTGAAAAATAGGTAATTATTTTTTTGCTGATGGTTAACATTGCAGTTCCTTTGTCTTTGTTTTGATGTCAGCAATGATGCAGAGATTAAGTGTCTCCAACCTCTCTGCGAGGATATCTTGAGTCTAGCATGTTGGATTGTGATTTGTTATCACCTGTTTAGGTTGGTACTGAATTGATATGGCCCAGTACAGCAAGAACTCAGGTGATATGATTCACTGCAATTTAATTCGATTCATTCACCGGAGCTCAATTAATGAACTGGGATGCAATTAACAAATTGAGTATTGGGCCTGACGTCATTCGCAAGTTGAAGGTTGACCGTACTGATGAACAGTGGCGAGCGTCTTTGGCCGAGGATATTTACCGGATTACGCGATTGAGCGCGACAGAGCGGCCTTTCAGCTCTACATTGTGTCAGTCGTTTGAACCTGGCCGCTACGACTGCGCGTGCTGTAATCTGCCGTTGTTTGACGCCAGTCTTAAATTTGATTCGGGGACGGGGTGGCCGTCGTTCTCTGGCCCAGTCGCCGAGGAGCGTGTTGTTTACGTGAATGATCATAGTCACGGCATGCAGCGAATCGAGGTGCGCTGCCATGACTGCGATGCACACCTCGGGCACGTGTTCCCTGATGGTCCCGAGCCCAGTGGCTTGCGCTATTGCATCAATGCGCTTGCACTTGAGAAGTCCTGAGTCATCACCGCAGCTCAGTCATTTGTCATGTCTGCCGCCTCAGATTGATCGGGCAATAAGCGATCCACCGAACGCAACATTCCACGCAATATGTTGAGTTCCATCTGGGTGAGCTCTGCTTTGTGGTAGAGGCGTCGAATACGATCCATGACGTGCCCAGGATGGCTTTTTTTAATAAATCCTGTGGCGCGATAGGTTGATTCGATGTGGGTATATAGGCGCTCGATGTCGTCGATCGCCGGACGCGTCTCTCGATCTTGATCATGGGCTGATTGCTCTTGATCCACTGCTTTGCGTAACTCATAGGCTGCGATCTGTACGGCGGAGGCTAGGTTGAGTGAGCTGCACTCTGGATTGGTCGGGATTGTCATCCGGTGCGTGGCCATCGAGATATGCTCATTGCTCAGTCCGTTTCTTTCCGGGCCAAACATCAGCGCGACATTGTGCGGGGCCGCATCAGTGAGCATTTTTGCGGCTTGTTCTGGTGTCAATTCTGGACGATCAAATCCTCGTGCACGTGCGGTACAGGCAACGACCAACTTGCACTCTGCAAGGGCGGTGTTCAGTACGCTGTGTTGGGTCGCCTGCTCGAGTAATGGCGCAGCGTGTGTTGCCATTTTGGTGGCCTCGTCGTCGGGGAAATACCATGGGTCGACTAGGTGTAAATTCGTAAGCCCCATGGTGTTCATTGCACGTGCAGACGAGCCGATATTCCCAGGATGAAAGGTCCTCACAAGGACAACTCGAATGTGATCTAAACGGGGCATAGGCGATTTTGTAGGCGAGTTAAATTAGCGTTTTGCGAGCTGTATGACAGGCTTTCCAGCATGGGTGTTTTGTTCATCTCTGTGGATCGTAGGTGAGCTACACTGATGGTAGAAGGTTTAATGAGTTAAGTATGACGGCGCCATTTTCACATAGTATTCGAGTCGGGTGGGGGGATTGTGACCCAGCCGCAATTGCATTTACGGGGCGTTTGCCCTGGTTTGCTTTGGAAGCGATCGAGGCTTGGTGGGAGCACCACTTTGATGGAGACGGCTGGTATCAACTGAATATCGATCATAATCTCGGTACGCCGTTTGTGAATATGAATATTGATTTTCGCTCACCGGTCACACCGAGGCATAGCTTGGACTGTAGCGTTCAGCCCATTAAATTTGGTTATAGTTCGGTCACGTTTGAAGTGAAGGGCCGTCAGCAGCGGCGAATTTGCTTTGAAGGACAATTCACGGCGGTGTTTGTGGTGGCAGATCGATTTAAAAAGACTTCAATTCCGCCCCATATCAAAGCGGTTTTGGAGGCAAATCTAAAGCCTTGAAAGATCAGTCGGCACTCAACCATGCACTAGATCAATTGTGCATTCTCGAGCCCAAATGCCGAGCAATTTTGGGCTCGCTCGGTTACCCACCTCCGCGGGTATATTCGCCCGGTTTCCACAGTTTGGCCAATATCATTATCTCGCAACAGCTCTCGACACATGCTGCAACTGCAATTGCAACGCGGTTTTCCAAGCTGGTTTGCGGTGTAGGGGTGCACGAAGTTGCCACCATGCCAGAGACATCTCTTCGAGAGATCGGGCTATCGAAACAAAAAATTGCGTACTTGCAAGCACTCAGTGATGCTGTCGCCAAAGGTGAGTTAGATTTTGACACGCTGCCTAGTCTAGGTGATATTGCAGCCATTAAAGCGCTATCAGCAGTCAAGGGTATTGGCACTTGGACTGCAGAAATTTACTTAATGTTCGCTGAGCAGCGGCAGGATATTTGGCCGGCGGCGGACTTGGCACTTCAAGTTGCGGTGGGTGCGTTATACAGCTTAGATCAGCGGCCTACGGCGGCTCACACGCGTGAGCTGACAGCGCATTGGTCGCCATTTCGATCTGCTGGGGCAATTTTGATGTGGCACCTTTACGCGAACCTGCAGCGCTAATTGACGACGGCTAGAGACTCATCAGCCCAGAGTGTGGCGGCCACATGAATATTGCTCAATTCGTTACTAGCAATTGAATCGAACTGAGCGTCTTCCGGTGAGCCCTGGTAAAGGGCAAGCGCAGCGCGCAGCGCCTCGCCCCGATCGCCTTCATGGGTCAATATCGCCCGAGTGAGCGATTCTTCGATGCCAACCTGCTCAAGTAAGGTTACGAGCGGCGCATCCATCATGGCGTCCAGCACAGACAATAACCCGGTGGTGAAGTAGCTATCGGCAGCGTCCTTCTTCGCTTGTTTAGCCAACTGTTCGCAACAGCGTCCGAAGTACAACGCAGTGCGGAATAGTTCATTGGGTTTGTCGTTATCGCGGGCAAGCAACAGTAGCGTCGACCAGTTGCGCACTTTGGCGGGGCCGAGTAACACAATCGCTTGTTGCACTGAATCTACTTTGCGGACCAATGCATTGGCTGGCGAATTTGCAAACTTCAATATGCCGACGCTCAGCGCGACGTCGCGCGTAATCAATTCTGCCAGCTCCTTTACACCGGTCTCGCCGTCTTGAAGTTTTGAGATCAGCTGCAGAGCAACGGCACGGTTGCTGGCCAGTTTACGCCTGCTCAATGTGGCCGGTTTTGCGAAGAAATAACCCTGATACAAATCAAAGCCCATTTGTTCGAAGGTGAGGTATTCTTCCTGCGTTTCGACTTTCTCTGCGAGCACTTTGATGCCCTTTGACTTGAGCGTGTTGACCGTTTGAGCGAGTCGTTCGTGGTCGAGGCCCGTGATATCGATTTTTACAATGTCACTCACGTCCAACAGTGGCGCCAGCTCGGGTTGGAACTGGTAATCATCCAAAGCCAACATAAACCCACGTTGTTTGAGGAGCTTTAGGCCATTTAAAAGGCTCGGGCTGACCTGCGTGGTCTCAAGCATTTCGAGCACCGCGCTTTGGCTCGGCAACACCACCAAGTCGGGTTCCGTCAGAAATTTATCGGTGAGATTAACAAACGCTTTGCGGTGGTCCACTAATTGCTCGAGGCCAAACTCATTCAACGCATTCCAGATGACAGCGGAGGTGGCGGTGTCTCCGTCTGGAAAGCTGCCACCTGCTGCCGGCCTGAACAACAGCTCATAACCGTAGAGCTTGAGTTCGCGATCCAGAATGGGCTGGCGGGCGATGTAGATGTTTTCCATGTTCGTGGCCGTATGACGATGCAGAATATATTCGGCAGAATGTGTGAGTGGTTTAACAATTCTTTACGTTAGATAGGCACTATTAGATCTTCTGAAATTGCAGTGGCTCGGGTGAGCTAGGCAAGTTAAAATTGGGGCCAAATCGCGTCGGATATGACATTGACTCTCACCAAGCCACTTAACGCAGCCGTTATCGGAACAGGCTATCTTGGCCGTTTTCACGCACAAAAGTACGCGGCCGCAATCGATGTTGATTTGAAATATGTCATTGATCTCGATTTGGCCGCTGCCACAGCTGTCGCAGAAGAAACCGGGGCGAGCGCAACGGCCGACTATCAATCAGTCCTCGGTGAGGTCGATATAGTCAGCATTGTGGTGCCGACGACGCTGCATTACATGGTGGCAAAACAATGTCTCTTAGCCGGTGTACATTGCCTGGTCGAAAAACCTATCACGGTCACTGAAGCAGAGGCTGATGAGCTGATAGCGATCGCAAAACAGCGGAATCTCTGTCTGCAAATTGGCCATCTAGAGCAGTTTAATCCCGTTTTACGTGCGTTAGAACTAACAGAAGCGCCGCGGTTTATTGAAGCCTATCGGCTTGCACCATTTAATCCGCGTGCCAATGATGTCAGTGTCGTGCTTGATTTGATGATTCACGACATTGAAATTGTCCAGTCGCTGGTCAATTCGCCGTTGATCCAGGTCGATGCCAGTGGCGCGAGCGTTATTACCAGCGGCATTGATATCGCCAATGCTCGTCTAAAATTTGCCAATCAATCGGTCGCCAATCTAACCGCGAGTCGGATTAGCCAAAAGTCTGAGCGGAAAATGCGGTTATTTGGGCAGAATCACTATTATTCGCTCGACTATCAAGACCGAAGGCTTAGTCATCATTGGGTCGATGGAGGGGCATCTGAAGTGCAAGGTCCGTCGATTGACTCCAATTCAACGCAGTTTGAACAGGCCGATGCGCTCAAGCAAGAAATCTTAGATTTCATTGATTGTGTTCGTCACGGTCGACCGCCCATAGTCTCTGGAGAGCAAGGGCGCGATGCGCTGTCCATTGCACTAAAAATTATGCAACAAATCGAGGACCCCTCATGATCCCAATGGTCAATTTAAAAGCACAATTTGCGGAGCTGGAGTCGGAACTTTCACCGAAGTTGTCCGATGCTCTGCAGGGGGCGATGTTTGTCATGGGGCCAACGGTCCACGCCTTCGAGCGCGCTTGTGAAGATTACCTTGGGGTCAAACATGCCATCTCCTGTGCCTCGGGCACAGACGCTTTGCATTTTGCATTGCGAGCGCTCGGGGTTGGCGAGGGCGACGAAGTCATCACCACTGCGTTCACCTTTATCGCGACGGCAGAAGCCATCGCCTATGTGGGTGCCACACCGGTATTTGTCGATATTTGTAAAAAGACCTTTAACCTAGATATCGCATGCGTCGAGGCGGCGATCACACCAAAAACCAAGGCAATCATGCCGGTGCACTTATTCGGGCAACCTGCCAATTTGGATGCTTTGCGCAGTTTATGTGATGCACACGACTTACTGCTCATTGAAGACTGTGCGCAGTCCTTTGGAGCCAGCACACCGCTTGGCCAAACTGGCGCCGTTGGCCATAGCGCTGGCTATAGCTTCTTTCCCAGCAAGAATCTCGGTTGCTATGGCGATGGCGGGTTAGTGGTGACGCAGGACGATGAGGTCGCTGCATTGATGCGCAGCTATCGCAACCACGGTTCAGATGTGCGGTATTACCATGACAGAATTGGCTACAACAGCCGCTTGGATGAGCTTCAAGCGGTTATTTTGCACACAAAGCTGCAGTACATCGATCGCTACAATGCACGGCGACGCGAGGTGGCTCATCGCTATAGCGCCGCGCTCGGCGAATATTTGACGACACCATACGAGGACGGTTACGGCATGCATGTGTATCACCAATACACATTGCTCGCCGATGATCGTGCGGCGATTCAATCCGCGCTGGCTGAGCGAGAGATTGCCTCTGCGGTTTACTATCCCGTGCCTTTGCATCGTCAAAAAGCGTTTGGCCCGTCGTACGCGTCGGTTTCTTTGCCTGTTACCGAACGTGTCGCTGAAAGCTGCTTGTCGCTGCCGATATGCGCCAACATTTCCAATGCGGAAGTGGATCAAGTCATTGAAGCGGTAATCAGTGCGGTTCGCAAAACCCAGTGAAAGTAATGGTCTGCGCCGGCGAAGCCTCCGGCGATCAACATGCGGCGGCCTTTATTCGGCACCTACGAGCACTCGATTCTTCGATTGACTTTGTGGGGATGGGCGGGAATGCAACACGCCCGTTAATGCGCCAAGTTGTCGATGCATCTGACTTGGCTGTGGTGGGTCTTTTTGAGGTGCTGGCCAAGTATTCGGAGTTGCGGCGCGCCCTTGACCGAATGAAGCGTGTGCTTTCAGAGGAAAAGCCAGATTTACTCGTCTGTGTGGATTACAAAGAATTTAATTTTCAGCTGGCGAAATATGCCAAGTCGATTGGCGTGAAAGTGTTGTTTTACGTCAGCCCACAAGTTTGGGCGTGGCGCGAGGATCGCGTCAAAGCCTACGGCGAAGTGATTGATCATATGGCGGTGATATTTCCGTTTGAGACCGCTTATTACGCACGCGAAAACATTCCCTGTACTTATGTCGGTCATCCATCGCTCGACGCGGTGAAGCCCACAGCGTCTGTCGACAGCATGCGGAGGGTGTTAGGACTTAGCGAGGCGCAGCCGGTATTGGGGCTAATGCCCGGCAGTCGCGCCAACGAAGTCAAACGTCTGCTGCCCGATATGCTTGGGGCGGCAGAAATACTCCAATCAAAATTTCCGTTTTTGCAGGTGGTGCTGTTGCAGGCGAGCAGCGTGAAATCAGAATGGCTTCAAGAATACGAACTGGGGCAGGTCAAGGTTGTTAACAACCAAACATACAATGCATTGCAGTGTTGCGATGCGGTCATAACCGCCTCTGGCACGGCCTCATTGGAGACGGCGATTCTCGGTGTGCCGCTCACCATTATCTATCGGCTTTCACCGCTCACTTATCTGTTGAGCAAATGGTTGGTCAAAACGCCATTTATCGGGTTGCCAAACATTGTGGCAGGTCGGCAGATTGCAACAGAATTTTTGCAGTCCGAAATATTACCCAGTGCGCTTGCAGGTGAGGCCGAGCGTCTATTATTTAATGAGCCTGTTCGCCAGCAGATATTTGCAGATTTAGATGAGGTTAGGGCCAAACTCGGCGAAGGGGGCGGCAGCCGCAATCTCGCCGAGCTTGCGCATAAGATGTTGATTAATGTGCTTTAGTGCGTGATACCACAATGCCGTCATCATCGGCATACACCCAGTCACCGGGGGCGATTTTCACGCCACCAATGCCGATGATGACATCGCGCTCGCCTTCATTGTTTTTCTCGGTTCGTCGCGGCGCGCTGCCCAAGGCTTTGATGCCAATGTCGGTTTCAATCAGTTCGTGGCTGTCACGAACGCAGCCGTTAATGATGATTCCAGCCCAACCATTTTGTTCGGCTTTAATGGCAAGATTGCCACCGAGCATCGCGCGGCGCATTGATGCTCCCCCGTCGACGACCAGCACCTTGCCTTCACCCGGCTCGGCGACGGCCTCGCGCACCAATGAGTTGTCTTCAAATGCTCTGATCGTCACGGCTTGCCCGTGAAATTCGGTAACAGCACCGTAGTCTGCAAATTGGGGTTCTAGGACTTCGACATGGTCATGCTTGTCGCAAATATCGGCGGTTTTCATGGTGTACTCTCTGGGTTGATAATTTCAATTGGCTGGCCACTGACTGACAATGGTAATGAGACAGCCTCAATATGTAGGGTAATCAGTGCTTGGTTCTCTGCGGCCAAAATTACCTCGCCAACGGACTTTTCATTGGCGTCTAGCGAAGCACCGGCTTCCAAGGGTGTAGATGTGCTCACTCGGTGCATGCGTCGTTTAGGCTTGCCGAGATAATGTGTACGCGCCACGATTTCTTGGCCGGGGTAGCAGCCCTTTTTAAAGTTGACGCTGCCGTCGAGATCGCCATTGAGCGATTGCGGTATATGCTGCTCTTGGCTGGCTGCTGGTAAGAAGGGGAGTGCGCAAGAAACAGCTGCCTCGATTGCACCCTCACTGGCCAAGGTTTGCGCGGTGATGTTGAATTGAGCATTGGCAAAGCTTTGCTCACCTAAGTGCTCCCAGTCGATAACCGCTAGGGTGACCTTAGACCGCAGCACGAACATGCGCAGGCGTTTGAGCAAGGGTTCATGTTGGTCTGCGTGGCAGATTAGTACAAAGCGTTCTTCTTCCAGCCGTTTGATCACAAAAAAGGTGAGGGTTCGTCCTTTGACAGAGCAATAGTGCGCAGCACAACTGTCGCCAATAGCTAGGGCGTTGATGTCATTGCTTAACTGGTTATGTAAGAAGCTGGCGGCGTCTGCGCCGATGGCTTCGATGGCTATCAAAGGACTCATCTCTCAAGATCTCTATATGCGTAGCCGCTAGTGTACGCAACAAAGGTGATGTTATCCATTTGTGGCAATGCACAAAAAACATAAAGTTTTAGATAAAATCATGTCGTATTTAGTGTAAACTACCCACTTTGTAATACACCACTTGCACTGACGGTAAATGATATGAGTGAAGAGATCCCCTCTCAAGCACTTACGCCCCAAGGCGATCAGCATCAGGCAGAACCTCAGGCCGATGAAAACACCCCTGCGCCCAAAGAAATTGGCGGACGCAAGGGCCCAGAGCCAACACGCTATGGCGACTGGGAGTTCAAAGGCCGCTGCATAGACTTTTAATCACTACTTTTTCTTCAGGAGTTGGATCTTGGCTTGGAAAGATTCGCGGCCGATGTCGCCGCACTTGCAGGTTTATCGCTTGCCACTCACAGCGTTGATTTCCATTGGCCACCGCGCCACGGGCGCAGCGTTGGCTGGCGGCATGCTGTTTTTGGTTTGGGCAGTGGCCTCTGCAGCAGCGGGCCCAGAGTCCTTCGAAACTGCGCAGGCAGTGTTCGGGAGTTGGTTCGGCAAATTGGTGTTGTTCGGCTTTACTGCTGCGCTATATCTACATTTTTTCAATGGGTTGCGCCATATGGTCTGGGACGCGGGTAAAGGCTTTGACCTTGAGCATGCGCGTTTGGGCAACAAAATCGTTCTCGGTGGTACGGCAGTTATGACCGTGCTCACTTGGATCGTGGCGAGCGCATAGGAGATTTTCATGGATTATCGTACTCCCTTATCTAAAGCGCGCGGTCTAGGCTCTGCCAAAGAAGGTGTTCATCACTGGTGGGCGCAGCGAATGACTGCCTTGGCACTGACACCGTTGACCATTTGGTTTTGCTTCTCGGTGGCCAGCCTCAGCACATTTAGCTATGACGCTTTTAGTGCTTGGCTTCAGGGCCCAATGAATGCAGCACTGATGTTAGCGGTCATGATTGCTGGCTTCTATCACGGCGCAATCGGCCTGCAAGTCATCATCGAAGATTATGTTTCAAATGTCCCAGTGCGTACCGCCATGATCGTCTTGGTCAAAGGCGCGGCTTGGCTACTGGGTTTGGTTGGCTGCATGTCGGTCATCTTAGTGGCGCTTGGAGGTTAATGTGAGCACCGGATATACAACTCATCACCACAAATATGATGTCGTCGTCGTCGGTGCAGGCGGGGCAGGTTTACGCGCAACCTTTGGCATGGCACAAGCAGGTTTAAATACCGCCTGTGTCACCAAAGTTTTCCCAACGCGCTCACATACAGTGGCGGCGCAAGGTGGTATGTCTGCCGCGCTTGGCAACATGGGCCCAGATAGCTGGCAGTGGCATATGTATGACACCATCAAAGGCTCAGACTGGCTCGGTGACCAAGACGCCATTGAATATATGTGTCGCGAAGCCATTCCTTCGGTGATCGAGCTAGAGCACTACGGTGTACCGTTTAGCCGAACAGAAGAAGGCAAAATCTACCAGCGTCCATTTGGTGGTATGACTCAGAACTACGGCAAAGGCCCAGCAGCGCAACGTACCTGTGCCGCGGCGGACCGTACCGGTCACGCCATTTTGCATACCCTATATCAGCAGTCGCTGAAGCACCAAGCGCAATTTTTTATCGAGCATTTTGCGGTAGACCTCATTATGGTTGACGGCGTGTGCAAAGGTGTTGTGTCTTGGGATTTGGCCTCTGGCGATTTGCATATCTTCCAAGCACATATGGTCGTTTTGGCCACAGGCGGTTGTGGTCGCACCTACTTCTCTTGTACATCGGCACACACCTGTACAGGTGATGGCGGCGCAATGGCCATTCGCGCGGGCTTGCCGTTGCAAGACATGGAGTTCGTTCAATTCCACCCAACTGGCATCTACGGCGCGGGTGTTTTGATCACCGAAGGTGTGCGCGGTGAAGGTGGCTATCTCACCAATAAGGACGGTGAGCGCTTTATGGAGCGTTATGCACCGAATGCTAAAGACCTTGCATCACGCGATGTTGTGTCACGTTCAATGACCATCGAAATCAACGAAGGCCGTGGTGTTGGCCCCAATGGCGATCATATTCACCTCAATCTGCAACACCTCGGTGCGGACGTCATTGAGAAGCGTTTGCCAGGCATCGCCGAAAGCGCAAAGGTCTTTGCCGGTGTAGATGTGACCAAGCAACCCATCCCAGTATTGCCGACCGTGCACTACAACATGGGCGG
>JABXHR010000127.1 GCA_013373515.1 Gammaproteobacteria bacterium
GAGCTGGCAAGAAGACAAAGACGGGCTGAGTAACCCATTTTTGTAATCTAATGCGTCGTTGATTCGGGGCCGCAACATTGCGGCCCTTTTTTATGTTTGATTCACGTTGGTAGCGCTAAGCTTGCGTCATCCAAGCCACTGAGAAGTTCGATGTCGTTGACTCGTATTGTCCTGTTGATCGTCGCCTTGAGCGGTTGTGTTAGCGTGCCCGAAGGGATCACGCCGGTGCGCAATTTTGAGCTAGAGCGCTACTTGGGCACTTGGTATGAAGTGGCACGCTTGGATCACCGCTTCGAACGGGGCATGCGCAATGTCAGCGCCCATTACGAGCGCCGAGAAGACGGTGGGGTGGTGGTCACCAATCGGGGCTATCTGATTGACGAACAACGTTGGGAAGAGGCAATCGGCAAAGCCTATTTCGTGGATCAACCCGACCTCGGCTACTTAAAAGTGTCCTTCTTCGGGCCCTTCTATGGAGCTTATGTGGTGTTTGAGTTAGATCAAGCGGATTACAGCAAAGCCTTTGTCTCCGGCCCAAACCGCGAGTATTTGTGGTATTTGTCGCGCAAGCCAACGCCGACACAGGCAGAGAAAGATGCGTTTGTGCAAAAAGCCGCAGCGCTTGGCTTTGACACAGATCAATTGATTTGGGTAGACCAGAGCGAGCCGGCGGCAGTCAATTAAGGGTTGAGGGCCAACCCTTAATTGGGGTTTGAATCTACCGCGATTAACCCATAAACCGTGGATCACCGGTGGCCCAAGCCACACCGTCACCGCGGTCCATCTGTGCAATCAGCGCCATGTCTTCGGCGTCAATTTCAAAACCAAATAGATCGATATTTTGTCTCATGCGCTCGAGATTGGTGCTTTTGGGCAGCACTGCATAGCCCTTTTGCACACCCCAGCGCAGTAGCAATTGCGCCTCGCTAACCTTGTATTTTTCTGCCATGCGTTGAAATGGCGAATCGGTACCGTCGGCCTTCATTTGCTCTGTTTTTGCGCTGGCCTGTCCCGGCGCAACACGCCAGCTGGACAAGGGCACCAGTGAACTGTAGGCAATTGGATGAATATGATGGGCGGCCATATACGACAGCAGCGCAGGCTTCTGCGACCATGGATGCAGCTCGATTTGGTTAAATTCGGGCATGGCTTCGCCCGCGTTTTTTAGCTCATCTAAATGGGCCTCGGTGAAGTTACTGACGCCAATGTGTTTAACCTTGCCCGCTTGTTTAAGGTGCTGTAGTGCTTTCCACTGATTGATGCGTTGCTCAGCACCTGAGGGTGCGTGAATAAGATATAAATCGATATACGCCAATCCCAGAAGTTTTAGCGAGTGCTCACAGGCTTCCACAGTTTGCTCAAAATTCTTAGGCGCATCGCCCCAAGCCGCATTGCCCGGCCAGAGCTTGGTGGTGATAAACAAATCACTGCGCGACAGGCCAAGGTTTTGCATGGCGGCACGAATGCCTTCGCCCACACCTTGCTCGTTTCCATAACCTGCAGCGGTATCGATGTGTCGATATCCAACCGAAATTGCGGACTCGACACTGTGCGCAACCTCGTCATTTGAAATGAGATAAGTACCGAATCCGACCATCGGCATGGCGTGTAGAGGGGGTATCGCAGACATAGGCTTGGCTCCAATGCGTCTAAGGGATTTGATGAAGGGTCACACTGTAGAGCAATGCCACTACTCTATTTGCCAAATCCTCTCTACTAATTGCCTAAAAATCCAAACAAAGCTATTTACATGCAATAAAAGCGTCAAATAATGTACATTTAATCCAAATATTGAGGAATGAAGTCAATGGCTTTGCTACAGTTGGCTAGGCAAATATTGGGTGCGCAGAGCGGCGCAACGGTGCGCCAGTTAGGGATCGCTGAGGCAGTGTTGTTACAACGCACAGCAGCATCGGCCATCGAAGGCACCTTGTATCGACCTTTGATGTGTTTGATTTTGCAGGGCGCTAAAACAGTCAGTTCTGGTGATATCACAGTGCAATGCAAAGCGGGGCACTCGATCATCGTTAGTCACGATTTGCCGGTGTTATCTAAAATCACGCAAGCCTCCATCAACGAGCCCTATATCGCGCTGGTGATTCCGCTAGATTTGTCCATTTTGCGCAGCTTTTATGATGAGTTGGCCCATGAGCAAGTGGCGCAATTACCGGTCAGAGCCATGGCCACTCATGGCCCCAATAGCGATTTGCTTGATTGTGCTCTGCGATTACTGCGCCTAAGCACACAGCCCAGTGCCGTTCCGTTATTGGGCCCCTTGTTGACGCGCGAAATTCATGCGCGACTCTTGCTCTCGGTGCAGGGCGCAAGCTTGCGCCGCTTCTTATCGCGAGACGACCCTTCCACCCAGCTCGCGCACGCGATTCGCTCCATTAAAAGCTCTTTGCAAAACCCATTGTCAATCACCGAGCTTTCTCAAATGGTGGGCATGAGCAAGTCTGCGTTTCATGCGCATTTCAAAGCTGTCATTGGGCTAAGCCCAGGGCAATACCA
>JABXHR010000037.1 GCA_013373515.1 Gammaproteobacteria bacterium
ACCAAGTTATTGAAGTTAAAGGCAAAGCTGGCCAGCAGTAACGGTAAAAACGGCGGTATGATTTGCGGCAGAGTGATCGTCATAAAGACTCTGAATGGCGACGCGCCCTCGATGGCGGCCGCTTTTTTCTGGTCAGCAGGTACCGCCTGCAAGAAGCCCATCGCAAGCAGCATCATGTACGGGTAGCCCAGCCAAGTGTTAACGATCAGAATCATGGTGCGCGCCAGCCACGGGTTCGAAAACCATTCGGGACGTATGCCGAAAAGCGCTTCCAAAATTAGATTAATTTCCCCGAAATTTGGATTAAACAAACCTCTAAAAATCAGAATGGACAGAAAGCTGGGTACTGCATAGGGAAGAATAAGCAAAATTCGATAGATGGCTTTGCCACGTAAATGTTCCCATTGCAGCGTTACGGCGAGGCTGACACCTACCACAAACGTTAATGCGACGGATAAAAAGGCAAATACAAAGGTCCAAATAAAAATGGCGACAAAGGGCTCTCGAATGCCTTCATTGGTTGCCACTTTGGTGAAATTGTCAACGCCGATGACAACTCGCCAGCCAGGTGCGACTTTTTCGCCGTTTTGGTCTTGGTAAAACCCTATTTCGTGATTGGGGCTGAGCGTTTGGCCAGTTACGTTATTGCGCAATTGATCATTGTCGGTCGGGGTATATAACGGCATCACATTCGCAAAAGTGCGTAGCCCTGAGGCCTTAAGCGACGTGCCATCCGGTAGCGACACCGCAATTTGCGACAGGCCGTTTCTTAGTGTGATGATGTCTTTTATCGCTAGCGGTTGACCAGGTGCAGCACTGACTTGGGTGCTGGCTAAAACCTCTGCATCGCCAGCCAGAGCGGTTTGCTCGGATAAGTACCCCCCACTTTGTTCTGGAAAAAATACTCGGTAGCCGTCGTCTTGCTGGATGATTTGGAATGCTCGCTCAGTACTCTTATCAATGACTTTGTTCAGCAGCAGTACTTCGCGGGCTCGCTCGAAGCTCAATAA
This sequence comes from Gammaproteobacteria bacterium, assembly GCA_013373515.1. Classification (GTDB taxonomy): domain Bacteria; phylum Pseudomonadota; class Gammaproteobacteria; order JABXHR01; family JABXHR01; genus JABXHR01. Next base: position 1,011 of record JABXHR010000037.1, read on the forward strand.
ATTAAATGAGCTGTAGTTGGTGAACCCCAAATAGATGGTGTAGAGAATTGGGAAGATGATGAACAAACTGACTGTCAGCAGCCCGGGATAAATAAACCGAAAGGCATATAAATTGCGCTTGCTGTAAATCGCGACGAATGTCACGCCCAAAACCATTAGCATGGCTCCGAACACCGGCAGGCCAATCAAATAAACTCGCATCGATGTATAGGCAAAAAGCACAAACGCGATGCCGATGATCAACATGCCGAGGGGGGTGCGATTGAAAAGTTTATCCATGCTGTCAACTATGCGAAGAAGGGGCGAGCGTATCGCCCCTTGCTAAGCTTACTCGCCAGATAGAATGCGCTTTGCTGCGTTGTCCAGCGCATCGTCCACGCTGGCTTCGCCGGAGGTGATCGAGGTCAGGGCGGGACCCATTGCGCCCCAAAATGCACCCATCTCTGGGTTGGACGGCATGGGAACCGCTGTGGCAGCAATTTCTAAGGTTGCCGCAATCAGCTCGTCTTGCTGGGCACTTCCAGCCGCTTTGTGTGCTAATGCACCCAATGCGCCGTTTTGGTTCCAAGTGGCAAGGCCCGCTTCGGTGATGAGGTAGTTCTCGATTAACTCTTTGGCAAGGTCAGCATTTGGGCTCGCAGCGTTTAGTGCCAATGCTTGGACGCCCAAGAAGCTTGGTGAGGCCTTGCCATTGACCGAAGGAATGGGGGCAAGGCCGAGATTGATACCTGCGCCTTTGTAATTTGACCAAGACCACGGTCCATTGATGACCATCGCCACTTCGCCAGCTGCCATAGCACCGTCCATCACGCCGTAATCGACACCGGTTGCCATGACGCCATCATCAAACAAAGCCTTCAATACTTTGCCGCCCAATTTTGCGCCGTCGTTGTTTACACCGGTTGATTTGCCGTCGTAGACGCCATCAACTTTCTGAAAGGCAAAGCCCCCATTGGCCATTAGCATTGGCATGGTGAAATAGGTGTTGTTGTAGTCCCACAAAATAGACTTTTTGCCATCGGCGATGCTGAGATCTTTAATCTCTTCAAAGCTCGCTGGTGGGCTGGCGACGAGGTCTTTGTTGTACACAAGCCCGACCGCTTCGACCAAGACAGGATAGCCGTAGGTGGCGTCGCCCATCGAAACCGCATCCCAAGCGCTCTCTAGAACGCCTGCACGGAAATCGTTCGATGGATCGACAGGGGTGATTAACCCTCCTGCAGCCCACTCTCCAAATCGATCGTGTGCCCACATGACGATATCTGGGCCGTCTCCTGTTGCTGCCGCTTGCTGGAATTCGTCGGTTAGTTTTTCAAATTCTGCAAGTTTGACTTCAATGCCAGTGTCGTTGGTGAATTTGGCGGCCGCTTCGGTCAGGCTCGCATGGTCGCGATTGGTGCCCGTCCAGATCGTCAGTACCCCATCTTCAAAGGCATAGCCATTGGCTGTCATGCCCATCAATAGGCTGGCAAGTGCGATATTTTTCGCTTTGAAAATCATTGAATAACTCCTTGGTAAGTCTTGTGTCCCAATGCCTCAGGGCACCTTGTCTTTTGTCGCCTGTGAACAATCATTCTGCGCC
>JABXHR010000045.1 GCA_013373515.1 Gammaproteobacteria bacterium
CGACCCAAGCGCTACTGGATCTGGTCACCATTCGCCGTGAAAAAGGCCAATTCGACTCACTCAAAATCTGCCTTGCAGGCGATTTACTGCACTCCCGCGTTGCGCGCTCACAGATTCACGCGCTCAAACAACTGGGCGTTCGCGACCTGCGCGTTATCGGCCCCAAAACGCTACTCCCTGACAATATGGCCGCGCTGGGGGTCACCATTCACCGAAGCTTTGATGAAGCGATCGAAGGGTGCGATGTCGTGATGATGCTGCGCCTGCAAAACGAACGCATGAATGGCACACTGCTTCCTAGCGCCTCTGAGTATTTCGAGCATTATGGCTTGGATCAACGCCGGCTGAAACTCGCTGCCCCAGACGCCATTGTGCTCCACCCCGGCCCGATCAACCGAGGCATCGAAATCGCAGATGACGTTGCCGACGGACCGCAATCGGTCATCCTAAAACAGGTTCGTTACGGCCTAGCACTGCGGATGGCCATACTGACCATGACCCTTGGCCGTGAAGGAGCCGCCGCATGAGCATGACTCGGTATGAAAACGCCAAATTGCTAACGCCAAACGGCTACCAGCGCACTGACATTATTCTGAATGACGGACGCTATCGCATCGCCAGCCCAGCCGACCAAGCCCCTGTCGAGGATGGCCGTGAAAAGACGTTTATCCCCGGTATCATTGACGGTTATTGTCATATCGGTGCTACCACCCGCTATGCACAACTTGCAGAACTGGCCGCACAAAGTGGCGTGCAAACCCTCATTACTGCACCTGATTCGTTTGAATTGATCGACACCACGGCCGACGTGGCACTGATTCAAACCCACTTCGGCTCGCTGGTCGCCCCGCTGGGCTGCATTACCATTGGCAATCAAAACCAAGTTCTAGCCGATTTAGCCACACTGGCCAAAGCTGGCGCGGTGGGATTTAGCCAAGGCAACGCGGTGTTGTGCGATTTGCAAACGCTCTATAACGCGATGCAGTACGCCGCCAGCTTTGATTTGCTATTTGTGATCCATCCCGCCGAGCCTGCGCTGAGTGCCAAAGCGCTGGTTCACGATGGCGAATACGCGGTCAGAATGGGCTTGATCGGCGAGCCTAGCTGCTCAGAAACCATTAGTGCCAGCGCCCTGATTCAATTGGCAAAGGCAACGGGATGCCGCCTGCATCTATCGCGTATCAGCTGCGGCGGCACTGTTGAGTTGATGGCACAAGCCAAAGCCGCTGGACAAGCGGTGACCTGCGATGTGGCCATTGACAACCTAACCGCCACTGAAGCCAATACCGAAGGCTTCAATACAGATTTTAAAGTTTGGCCAGTACTACGCAGCGAAGCAGATCGCAATGCACTATGTGAGGGTGTGAAAGCAGGCATCATCGACATGGTGGTCAGCAATCATCGAAAAGTGAGTGCGGCTCAAAAGGCCACCACGTTCGACGAGGCACCTTTTGGACGCGAAAAGCTGCCGAGCTTTGGTCATCAATTGCTAAACCTAATCGAAACTTGGGCTCTGTCTGCAGAGGACGCCCACCGCCTGATTCGCGGTGCAGCTGAAAGGATATATCAACTTCCCACGCCGGATGCCAACGCCACACTGAGCAGCGTTGATGCCATCAAAACCGGCGGGCGGTGAAGCAAGCCTAGCGATTGGGCATTAAATCGATCGAGTCATCGGAGAGCCCAACGCCCTTCGACAAACGAATTCGCAGTCTTAAATCATTGACCGAATCGGCGTACAGCAAGGCTTTTTCTTCATCGATCAAGCCTTCGCTATAGAGCTCAAATAAGCCATCGTCGAAAACCATCATCCCCTGCTCTTTGCCGCGCGCAATAAAGGGCCGAATTTCGTCGGCGCGCCCTTCGCGAATCAAAGGGCGAATCCCGGAAGTATTGCGCATCACCTCAACAATTGGTCGCGAGGTTTCCTCATCGATCTGAATCAAGCGCTGGGCGATGACGGCGTTGAGGTTTGAGGCCAGATCCATCATCACGTGCGAACGCTGGTCTTCATCGTAAAAATGGATAATTCGGTCGATGGCCTGGGTGGCATTGGTGGCGTGTAGCGAAGCGATACACAGATGTCCGGTATCCGCCGCCGATAGTGCCAGTTGCATACTCTCCCGATCTCGAATCTCGCCGACCGCAATGACATCAGGGGTTTGACGCAAAGCCGAGCGCAATGCCTCGCCAAAGCTCTGAGCATCTGATCCCACCTCGCGCTGTGTCACCAATGATTTTTTGTGGTTGTGCGTGAACTCAATCGGATCTTCAACCATCACAATATGCCCCTGTTGGGTTGCATTGCGATGGCCAATCAACGAGGCCATGGTGGTGGACTTGCCTTGACCAGCAGAGCCGACCAACAACACCAAACCGCGCTTTGCCGTGATGAGCTCGAGCAGGCTACTTGGCAAGTTTAATGTGGCAAATTCAGGGATCTCGCTGGGTATGTAGCGAAACACCATCGACAACGCGCCACGTTGGAAATAGGCATTCACACGAAAACGTGCTAACCCGGGCAAGCCCCAAGCAAAGTTGAGTGTTTTTTCTTGTTTGAGCAAACGTCGCTGACGCTCATCGAGCAGCGAAATCACTAGGGTTTCGCATTGATTGGGCTTTAGTGGCTTGCCCGCACGTACCAATTGACCGTTGACGCGCAAGGTGGGTGGTGCCCCTGCAATGACGTACAGGTCCGTGCCACGTCGGTCGTAGAGCTCTTTGAGCAAGCCGTTGACAAAATTCTGTGCCTTCTCAATGCCATCAGTGACAGTGCTGGGTTCCATCTATCTACTCCTAGCCGACAAAGTCTGGATCTAGCGCCAATCGGCGACCCGCTTCGCGTGTAATTTCTCGACGCATCACTAGATCTCGCAAGGCTTGATCCATCGTCTGCATGCCAACTTGCGCTCCGGTTTGAATGGCCGAGTACATTTGCGGCACTTTGTCCTCACGGATCAAGTTTTTGATGCTGTTGGTGCCGATCATGATTTCGTGCGCTGCAACTCGACCGCCACCCTCTTTGCGGATCAGCGTCTGCGAGATCACCGCACGCAGCGACTCGGAGAGCATGGAACGCACCATTTCCTTCTCAGAGGCTGGAAAGACGTCGATGATTCGATCGATCGACTTCGCGGCAGAGTTGGTGTGCAAGGTGCCAAATACCAAGTGCCCCGTTTCGGCCGCCGTTAGAGCCAAACCAATGGTTTCGGGGTCACGCATCTCGCCAACCAGAATGATATCGGGGTCTTCACGCAGTGCCGCGCGTAGCGCATTAGAAAAGCTGCCAGTGTGTCGGTGCACCTCTCTTTGAGTGATCAGACACTTTTTGGATTGGTGTACAAATTCAATCGGATCTTCCACCGTCAAGATATGTCCTGCCACCGATGAGTTGACGTAATCGACCATCGCGGCAAGTGTCGTTGATTTACCCGAACCGGTTGGCCCAGTCACCAGCACCAGCCCTCGCGGGTAAGACGCGATTTTCTCAAAAATACGCGGTGCATTGAGCTGCTCGAGGGTGAGAACGTCCACCGGGATAAATCGTAAGACAGCGCCAATGCCGCGCGACTGCTGCAACACGTTGACACGAAAACGTGACACCTGCGGGAGCTCAAATGAAAAATCCAATTCGTTAGTATGCTCAAACTCTCGACGATGCTCATCGTTCATCAGCTCATAGACCATCGCCGTGACTTGATCGTTGTTCATCTGCGGCACATTAATACGCAGCATTTCTCCATCGACACGAATCATCGGCGGCATGCCTGCCGATAAGTGAATATCTGAGGCGTTCTTCTGTCGCGCAAAGTGGAGAAGTTGAGAAATATCCATCTATAAACCCTTAGTCAATGCCTATTGCAAGCTCGCTGCGATACAATAAACCAACCTAAAAACTGCAGTGATTACGACTTGGACACTTCCATTCAAGCCGCCATAGGTTCTATTCGGCAGCAAATAGCCAAAGCTGAGCAAGAGTTCGAACGTGGCGAGGGCTCTGTCACACTTCTGGCTGTTTCCAAAACTCGACCCGCAGAAGACATCCAAGCCGCCTTCGACGCCGGGCAACGCTGTTTTGGCGAGAACTATGTCGACGAAGCGGTGAAAAAAATCGACCAACTGGCCCACCTGCCGATCGAATGGCATTGCATTGGCCCACTGCAGTCCAACAAAACTCGCCACGTCGCAGGTCGCTTCGATTGGTTTCATGCGCTCGATCGACTCAAAATCGCCGAGCGCCTCAATGCACAGCGTCCAGCGGAGCTCGCACCGCTCAATGTATGCATCCAAATTAATCTGGATGACGAGGCCAGCAAAAGCGGGATTCAACCCGCTGACGCCGAAACATTCATCGCATCGCTACAGCATTTGAAGCGTCTCAAGGTGCGTGGCCTCATGGTGATCCCAAAGCCACGTGATACATTTGAAGCACAACGCGCGGCATTGGCACACATACGCGAACTACAGCAGCGCTTGTCTGCGCGATTCGCTTTAGACACACTATCGATGGGCATGACTGACGATATGCGCGCAGCGATCGCAGAAGGCAGCACCATGGTTCGCGTTGGCACCGCCATTTTTGGTGCTCGCAACTACGCCACCCCCTAACCTGATACCGGAACCCCTATGAGCCAAGTAAAACAAATTGCACAATACGGACAGAGCATTTGGATCGACACCATTCAGACCAGTTTTATTGAGTCAGGAGAGCTCCAGTCGCTAATCAGCGACGACGGTGTGGTGGGCTTGACATCAAACCCAGCCATTTTTGAAAAGGCCATTGCCAAAACTAACGAATACGACGCCCGCCTCAAAGCCGCTGGCACACAAGATCCAGAAGCGGCTTTTGTCTCCGTCGCCGTTGACGACATCCAAGCCGCCTGTGCAAAACTGCTTCCCGTTTACGCGCAAACCAACGGCCTGGACGGCTGGGTTAGCCTAGAAGTGTCCCCAACACTCGCTCACGATACCGACAACACAGTGAAAGAAGCGCTTGCATTGCATGCCGCCATCGACCGCCCCAATGCCATGATTAAAGTACCGGGCACCGAAGCGGGCATTAGTGCATTTGAGCAACTCACCGCCGCGGGTATCAGCGTCAACGTGACGCTGCTATTTTCGGTCGAGCGCTACGCCAAAATCGCAGCCGCCTACATTCGCGGACTTGAAACCCGCTTGGCACAAGGTGAGTCCATCGAACACATTGCCTCTGTGGCCAGTTTCTTTATCAGCCGAGTCGACGCCAAAATCGACAGTGCACTGCCAGAAGGCCACCCGCTAGCCGGGCAGCTGGGTATTGCCAACGCCAAAGTCGCCTATGGCCACTATCAAAACCTATTCAATAGCCCGCAATGGCAGCGTTTAGCGGCCTCAGGCGCGCGTCCGCAAAGGCTTTTGTGGGCGAGCACCGGCACCAAAAACCCCGCACTGCCGCAAAGCTATTACGTCGATGCATTGATCGGCCCAGACACCGTCAATACGGTGCCTCCCGCCACGCTCGACGCCTACCGTAGCGAAGGCCAACCCGCGAACCGTCTTGAGAATGGCTTAGCCGATGCACACGAAATGCTTGCGGCACTCAGTAGCCTAGACATTGATCTATCTGATGTGACCAATACATTGGAATCAGAGGGTGTGGCCCAATTTGAGACGGCCTATGCCAATCTCATTCAAGCGGTAAGAGATAAGCTCGGAGCACTGTAACCGTGGGAAAAATCGCTTTTATTGGCGCCGGCAATATGGCGCGCGCCATGATTTTTGGTTTAATTGAGTCTGGCGTTAGTGCCGCTGACATCATCGGCACCACGGCCAGCGAAGCCTCTGCTCAGGCGCTGCATGATGCCACAGGCATTGCAACCGGCACCGATAACCAACATGCCGTGGCGTCGGCCGAGACTGTGATCTTGGCAGTTAAGCCGCAAAAAATGCGCGATGTTTGCCAAGCGTTGCAACGCGTCAGCGGACTGGAGAATAAGCTGTTTATCTCGGTTGCCGCTGGCATTACCAGCGACAGCATGGCGCATTGGCTCGGCAACCCGACACTGGCCATCATCCGCAGCATGCCCAATACCCCTGCACAAATCCAACTCGGCGCAATTGGCGCCTATGCCAATGCAAACACATCAGCCGAGCAACGCGATACTGCACATCGCGTCCTATCCTCAATGGGCTTGGCAGTGTGGGTCGAGGCGGAAGCGCAAATCGATGCCGTCACGGCACTATCGGGAAGCGGCGCCGCCTACGTATACCTTTTCTGCGAATTGATGCAAAACGCAGGGGAGCAACTGGGTTTATCCGCCGACATCAGTGCACAGCTTGCCGCGCAAACCTTTAAAGGCGCAGGCGCCATGTTGGTCGACAGCCAGATCACCGCCAAGCAGCTACGCATCAATGTTACATCGCCTAATGGCACCACTGAGCAAGCGCTAAAAGTGTTTGCAAATCGCCAATTAGACGCCATTGTGTTAGAGGCAATGTCCGCCGCCAATCAACGCAGCCAACAACTTGCTGCTGAACTAGGGAGCCAAGAATGAACCCCGCAACAGACGCCTTACTCTACGCCGTCAATGCCATTTTCTTTTTGCTAATCACATTGATGCTGCTGCGTGTATGGATGCAAGCGGCCCGAGTCAATTATTACGACCAATTGGTGCAGTTCGTGGTGCGCATCACCGAGCCTGTGGTGGCCCCACTTCGTCGGGTGATCCCCGACCTCGGCAAACTCAACACCGCCGCACTGGTATGGGCTTGGTTACTTGGCGTCATCGAACTGATGATCATATTGAGCCTAGCAGGTGGTGGTTTCGATCCAATCTCAGTCTCATTTTTTAGCCTGACAGGACTAGTAGAGAGCATGATCAGTTTGGCCATTTGGGTAGTGATTGGGCAGGCAATTCTGAGCTGGGTTAGCCCACAGGGAAACCCGATCTACAACACCTTATCGCAAATGACCTACCCGCTGATGCGCCCAATCAGTCGCTTAATTCCCCCAATCGGTGGTTTTGATATATCGCCGATCTTTTTAATCATTGCACTGAATATGCTGCGAATCGTTGTGAGCGGATTCACAGTGCTTTAAATTAGGTTCAGCTAAACCATTTACAATTTGCTACAGACAAACAGGCCTAAATCGCTTCAAATATAGCGCTTTAGGCCTTTTTCTTTAGCATTTTCCTGAACTAGATCCATACTATTCTGAAGTGCGTCCATCCTTAACACTGGCAAACAAAATGCTAGCTAGGCTGGTCAGGTGAACCGAACGCAATGGATATACGGCAATTAGCATGTTGAGCTCAACACGAACGGCGACAGTTTTACCCGCATTTTTGACCGCTTGCGCGGCCATTGCATTGGGCTATTTGATTGCCGACACCGTCAATCTATGGCTCAGCAACCGCATTGAACCTGTGCGTAGTCAAAGCAATATTGCAGTGACTGCAAGCACACCATCCGACAACGGCAATCTGCAACTCGGCCCACTGATTGCCGACGCACATCTATTCGGGGAATACAAAGCGCCAGAGGTTTCCGCCCCAAAACCAGAACCCAAGCCCGAAGCCACCCGCGATTCCCGGCTTAATATTCGCCTGACTGGCATCCTTGATTCGTCGAACGATCAAAACTCAATCGCCATCTTGGCCGAATCGAGCAACCCAGAAATGTTTTACATCGTCGGCGATGAGATCAAACCAGGCGTCAAGCTGGTTGAGGTCAATCTCGATCACATCATCATCGACAATGGCGGTACCCGAGAAAAAGTATCACTTCCCAAAGATGAGCTTCCACAAGGTGGGAGCCAATTCTTGGTAGATGGCAGTTTGAGCCCAGCCATCCAACCCGAGGCCAATAACCAAATCGCAGGATTTACTCAACCCAATAGCAGCAACCCAGTCGCCAGCGTCGCCTCTGCGCCGGTCACCAGCGCACCCACGAACAACCTCTCGCGAACTCCCGTCCAGCGCGTCGATGTGAACTCGATGAGCGACTCAGACTTGGTCGCTACGCTACCATCTACGGCGGGCGCTCTGCGCGACTTTATGGTGAAGAATCCACGCGCTCTATTGCGCAGCATTCAGGTGGCCCCGTATCGTGTGGATGGCCGCACCGCCGGGTTTCAAATTCGAGGTGGCGCCGCCTCTAGCGTCTTGGCACAGTATGGTCTTGCCATCAACGATGTGTTGACACGCGTCAATGGCATCGAATTGACCAGCCAGAGACGCGCCCTAAACGCCATGAGACAAGTGGTGTCGGCGCAGCGCGTAAATTTAACGGTACTTCGCGGCGGCAGCGAAATACCCCTAACCATTGATCTGACGAACTGATTATGAAAACAACAACTAAATGGCTTGGCGCAGTACTGGCGATTTCGCTTTCGCTGAGTCCGCTCAGTCGATTATCGGCCGAAGAAACCATTGTCCCGAACTTCAGCAATGTCGACATCAGCTCGATCATTGGCGTGGTTTCCAAAATGACCAACAAAAACTTTCTGGTCGATCCGCGGGTCAAGGCCAAAATTTCACTGGTCTCATCAGCGCCAGTCAATGGCGACGAACTCTACGAGATCTTTTTATCGGTCTTGTCAATCAATGGTTTTGCTGCGGTGCCGCAAGGCGACATCATTAAGATCATCCCCGAGGTCAACGCCAAGCAGCTGCCGATCCCAAACTTGGGTGAGGACAACTCGGCCTCTGACCAAATCGTCACCCACATTTTCCGAATTCGCAATGTCTCAGCAGCTCAGCTGGTTCCCGTTCTGCGCCCAATGGTTGCACAGCAGGGACACCTAGCCGCCACCACCAACAACACACTGATCATCTCGGACACCATCGCCAACATCTCTCGTATCGATTCCTTGATTCGCCGTATCGATGTCGCCGACAACTCAGAGGTTGAAGTCGTCAAGCTCAAGCACGCCTCAGCCAACGAGATGGTGCGTATTTTGACCGCCCTGCAACAGCAGCAACAAATTCCGGGCGAACCCAGTTCTGTGCGCTTTGTGGCTGATGAACGCACCAACTCCATTATGATTTCAGGTGAGGCCGAAGCCCGCAGTCGTATGCGCTCTTTGGTGTATGAACTCGATACCCCGCTTGAATCCGGCGGCAATACACAAGTGGTTTATCTTCGCTATGCCGAGGCAACAGAGCTTGCAGAAATTTTGCGTGGCGTGTCGGCCGGTCAGTCGAAAGTCGGCGTTGCGGGTGAAGGTGGCGAAGGCGCTGCGCCCTCAAGCACGGGTGACAACGAGGTCGATATCCAAGCCGATGAAAAAACCAACTCTTTGATCATCACCGCACCGCCTGACTCAATGAACAACCTGCTTACTGTTGTGCGCCAGCTCGATATTCGTCGCGCCCAGGTTTTGGTGGAAGCGATTATCGCAGATGTCTCTGAAGAAACCTCGAAGCGCCTTGGATTGGATTTGGCCAGCTATCGAGGCAACAACCAACCAGCGATCATTTCAAATCCGAGTGGCATTCTCTCATCGTTAGTAGGCGCAGGATCGCTCGATGGTATAGGGAGTGCCATTGGCACCGGTATTACCGCACTTGGCGGCACCACCGATAGCGCGGGCAACGTCAACTTTGGTGCCGTGCTCCAAGCGCTGGCCTCTGACGACACCACCAACATTCTGTCCACCCCATCGCTTATGACGCTCGATAACGTCGAAGCCGAAATGATTGTGGGCCGCAATGTGCCCTTTATTACTGGCTCGCAAAACAAAGACGGCGGCGATGCGTTTCAAACCATTCAACGCCAAGACGTCGGCTTGACCCTTAAAGTCAAACCACAGCTCAATGAAGGCACCACCATCAAGCTCGAAATTTCGCAGGAAGTTTCCGATGTTGAAAACGTCAGCGGCGCTGCCGATATCGCCACCAGTAAGCGCGCCATCAAAACCACTGTGCTGGTCGAAGACGGCCAAACCCTGATTCTCGGCGGCCTGATGCAAGACAAAACCACCGACGGTCAAAGCAAAGTGCCGGGCGTTGGCGATGTCCCGCTACTGGGCGAAGCCTTCAAGCAAAAACGCTCCACCTCCTCCAAGCGAAGCCTAATGGTATTTATCCGCCCACTGATTGTGCGCGATGAAAAAACCGGCACCGACTACTCGGCGCGCAAGTACGAGTTTATGCGTGCCCAGCAAGTGGTCTCCCGCGATCAGAGCTACTCACTCAATCGCCGTGCGCCAATTGGCCTACCTCGCCTCCCAGAAATCGTCATTGAATACGCCCCAGCTGGCATTGAAAGTGCATCGAGCGTTTTGGATTCCTTAGAACAATGAACATGGCCGACCCCAAGCTCCCCTACAGTTTTGCCAAGCGTTTTGGCGTGATCGTTCAACTGAGCGACAACGGCCAAAAGGTGTTGCTGCATAAAGCCAACACCCCCATCAGCGCCTTTGCCGAAATTACACGCTTGGGATTTCATGACGTCGGCATGCAAGAGGTCAGCGAGGACGAGTTCGATCAGCGCCTCGCCGCCAACTACCAACAGGGTGGTGCAGCGGCCGACATCATGGACGACATCGGCGACTCGATGAATCTCGACGAGATTGCCGAATCGCTAGGCGAACCCGAAGATTTGATGGAATCGCAAGACGATGCGCCGGTTATTCGCCTGATCAACGCCATGCTAACCGAAGCCATCCGCCATCAGGCCTCGGATATTCACATCGAGCCTTTTGAGAACAGTCTCAACATCCGCTATCGTGTCGATGGCATCATGCGAGATCTGCTCAACCCGCCACGCAAGCTAGCGCCATTGATCATCTCGCGCCTAAAGGTCATGTCCAAACTCGATATCGCTGAAAAGCGCGTCCCACAGGATGGTCGCATTTCACTGCGTGTGGCAGGACGTGCCGTCGACGTGCGCGTTTCAACCCTGCCAAGCGGCCACGGTGAGCGAGTGGTGTTGCGTCTACTCGATAAACAAGCGGGTAAACTCGATTTGGCCAACCTAGGCATGGCCGAAGGCTCACGCAATGCGCTTGAAGCGCTCTTAAAAATTCCACATGGCATACTTCTGGTCACTGGCCCCACTGGCTCCGGTAAAACCACCACGCTCTATGCCGCGTTGTCGCGATTGAACACGCAACGCAACACCATTTTGACCGTCGAAGACCCTGTCGAATATCACATCGAAGGCATCGGTCAAACCCAAGTCAATCCCAAGGTCGATCTCGATTTCGCCCGCGGACTTCGCGCCATTTTGCGCCAAGATCCAGACATCGTGATGGTGGGTGAAATCCGTGACCTCGAAACCGCAGAAATCGCCGTACAAGCCTCGTTGACGGGTCACATGGTGCTCTCCACGCTGCATACCAACACTGCGGTTGGCGCGGTCACGCGATTGCGCGATATGGGTGTCGAACCGTTCTTGCTGTCCTCCAGCCTAATCGGTGTGGTCGCACAGCGACTGGTGCGTCGACTCTGCGAGCATTGCAAGCAGCCCCACCAACCAGACGATCGCGAGATCCAGTGGTTGGGCCATGATTATTCAGATCACACCATCTACGGTGCAAAGGGCTGTGAGCATTGCAACTACTCTGGCTACAGCGGTCGAAGCGGAGTCTACGAAGTCACCCCGATCAACGGCGAGATGCGTACCCTCATCCACGACGGCGCCAGTGAAGCCGAACTCGAAGCCAAAGCCCGCGCCCAAACCCCATCCATCGCCGATGACGGGCGCCGCCTAGTATTGGAAGGGCTTACCTCGGTTGAAGAAGTGCTGCGCGTTATTCGAGAGCGATAGTGGCTGTTTTTCAATACACGGCCCTTGATGCGGTCGGCAAAACCCAAAAAGGGGTTATCGAAGGCGACAATGCGCGCCACGTTCGCCAACAGCTGCGCGAGCGCAATCTAACGCCCACGGCCATTGCCGAAACCGACGAACGCAGTCGTAGCGACTCACCCAAAGCGGCCAAAGGTGGTCGCGGCAGATTGTCTCTGGCCGATTTATCACTCATCACGCGACAAATGGCCACATTGATCGGCGCCGGTACGCCCTTGGCCGAGTCCTTACAGATGGTCGCTTCGCAAGCAGAAAAACCTCGCGTGCGCGCCATCATACTTGGCGTACGTTCAACACTGCTCGAAGGCTACTCATTGGCCGATAGCCTTGCCGCCTACCCTGCGGCCTTTGGCCAAATGTACCGCGCCACCGTCGATGCGGGCGAACAAACCGGCAAGCTCGACAAAGTATTAGAACGCCTTGCCGACTATGTCGAAGACCAACAAGCCGTCGCTGGCACCGTCTCTAAGGCACTGGTTTATCCTATCTTGCTGGTTATCGTCTGCATCGGCATTGTGGTCGGTTTGCTGGTATTTGCCGTCCCAAGCGTGGTCTCGATATTTGACGACCAAGGCCGAGAGTTACCCGGCATCACCCAAACACTCATCGCCATGTCGGATTTTGCGCAGAATTGGTGGTTTGCAAGTCTCTTGGGTGTCATTAGCAGTTGGGTGGTTTGGCGACAACTGCTCAAGCTCGAAAGCGTAGCCTATGCCTACGATGCTTGGAAGCTGCGTGTACCATTGGTTAGAAAACTCATCCGAACCGGCAATACCGCGCAGTTCTCGCGCACCTTGGCTATCCTTGTCAACTCCGGCGTCCCTTTGCTACAGGCAATTTCCGTTGCCGCGCAGGTGGTCACAAACCGACCGATGCAAACCACGGTGGCCCATGCCGCCGCCAAAGTGCGCGAAGGTGGCACGCTTGCAAAGTCACTCAACCAGAGCGGTCAATTTCAACCATTACTCATTCATATGATTGCCTCAGGTGAGGCATCAGGCGAGCTCGGCCCCATGCTACAAAAAGCCGCCGAACAACAAGATCGCGAATTGCACAATTATGTAGGCACGCTGACCAGTCTGCTGAACCCGATTGTGCTCTTGATAATGGCTTCAATCGTCCTATTTATAGTGTTTGCGATGATGCTGCCTATCTTGCAAATGTCCAATTTTGCCTAGTGACGGCAATGCCTCACGCAATCAGGCGTACTTCTCACGCCTGACCCAACTCAAAACAACATTAACTATTGCTGCAAGGATAACCGATGATAACTGTCGATAAATTGCACAAGCGATACGGCGATGTAATCGCCGTAAACGACGTCAGTTTTAGCGTATCACCCGGCGAAATTGTGGGCTTTTTAGGGCCCAACGGCGCTGGAAAGTCGACCACCATGAGAATGATCAGTGGCTTTATTACGCCAACTTCAGGCACTGTCGAAGTGATGGGACACAACGTCCAAACAGCGCCCACAGCCGCCAAGCGTTGTATTGGCTATTTACCCGAGGGCGCACCGGCTTACGCCGAAATGACCACCAAACGGTTTTTGCACTTTGTGGCCGAAGCGCGCGGCATGAGCCCAGCAAACGCGCGCAGTGCTACCGACGCCGTGACCGAACAGCTCAATCTACAAAGCATATTTACCCGTCCAATCGAAAACCTTTCAAAAGGATTTAAGCGCCGCGTGGGCTTAGCGGCCGCTTTAATCGACGACCCCAAAGTTCTGATTCTCGATGAACCAACCGATGGCCTAGATCCCAACCAAAAACACGAAGTGCGCCAGCTGATCAGCGGCGTGGCTACTGACAAAATTGTCATCATCTCGACGCACATTCTCGAAGAGGTCGAAGCGGTATGCAGCCGTGCTCTGTTTATCAGCAAAGGCCGCGTGGTGGCCGATGACACACCTACGGCACTAGTTAAACGCTCAAAGTTCCATAACGCCCTGCGCATAGAAACCGACCATGTGGATCAATCTTTGGTTAAAGCGTTGCAATCCTTGCCAAGCGTGCAGCAAGTGATCCCCGAAGGCGGGGCGCTCGTTCTGCTGCCAAGCGACAGTGCAACCATTCAAACAGAAGTCCAGAAATTTGCCGCTGGCCGCGGACTGGCTTGGACCAATATCCACACCATGAGCGGCAAATTGGAAGACGTCTTCAGAAGCCTAACCGAATCTGAGGAGGCCGCATGAACGCGATTATTACCTTGACCAAACGTGAGCTATTTCATTACTTCGCCACGCCCGTCGCAACTGTATTTGTGGTGATTTTTATCGCGCTCAATGCCTTGGCAGCCTTCCAAATGGCGCAGCTGTTTGAAGTGGGACAAGCCACACTCACCTCGTTTTTCAATATGCAGCCTTGGCTGTATTTGTTCTTCATACCCGCGCTGACGATGCGACTTTGGGCCGAAGAGCGCAAAAGCGGCAGTATCGAGTTATTGCTCACCCTGCCCATCAGCACCGCACAGGCGGTAATCGCCAAGTTTTTAGCCACTTGGCTGTTTGCGGGTATCGCGCTGATCGGCACCATGCCGCTGTGGCTGACCATCAATTATCTCGGCGACCCAGACAACGGCGTGATTTTGGCAAGCTACCTCGGTAGCTGGTTGATGTCAGCCGGATTTATCGCCATTGGCCAATGCCTCTCGGCCACCACACGCAACCAAGTCATTGCCTTCGTGGTCTCGGTGGTGGTGTGTTTTGTATTTGTGTTTATTGGTGCACCTGCGCTGCTGGAGGCATTCACGCAGTGGTTACCCACTCGCGCCATCGACGCACTGAGCACATTGTCATTTAGCGGCCACTTCCAAAATATCGCTCGCGGGGTTTTAGATCTGCGTGATGTGCTGTTTTTTATTGTGATGAGTACCGCTTGGCTGCTGGCCACTTGGGCGGTTGTCGAGCGCAACAAAGCGGAGTAATGCTATGAAAACGATTTTGACTTCAAAATTCGGCTTGCTCATTGTGGGCATTGCCACCATTGCCTTAATCGCTGTGTTGCAACTGAGCTTGAGTACGGCAAGACTCGATCTGACAGAGGGCAAGGCTTATACCTTGTCACAAGGCACAAAATCCATCTTAACGTCGCTTGAAAACCCGGTTGAGCTGGAGCTTTTCTTTTCCAAGTCTCAAACCCAAAATATCCCGCAAATTCGCACCTATGCGCAGCGCGTTCGCGAGCTTTTGCTGGAATACGTGGCCCTGTCAGGCGGCTCACTGTCACTGACTGAAACCGATCCTGAGCCATTTTCCGAGAACGAAGATCGAGCCGCGCTAGCCGGGCTCACTCCCGCACAAAGCCAAGCGGGAAGTCCAGATTTGTACTTGGGCCTGGTCGCACGCGGACAAGGCGGTGTTGAACAAAGCATTGCGTTCTTACATCCAGCGCGCGAATCGCAGCTAGAGTTCGATCTCTCTCGGGCGGTGTATATTGCCAGTCGCAACCAAGCCCCCAAGATCGGCATCATCACCGACCTGCCCGTTGAAGGCGGCATGAACTTTATGGCGGGTCTAAACAATGACCCCTTTGTCTCGGTCGAGCAATTAAAGCAAACAAACGACGTGACAATTTTGCCATCCACCACAAGCGATATCCCCGGCGACATCCAACTACTGATGGTGATCCACCCCAATGGTTGGTCCGAGCAAACACGCTACGCCATCGACCAATACTTAATGCAAGGTGGCAACTTGGCGGTATTTGTCGACCCACATGCAGAGGCAGATGACGCTGCCGTGCTGCAAGGCCAACCCAGCCAATCGGACCTACCCGAGCTATTTGATACGCTCGGTATTGAGTACGACAAAGACGCCATTGTGACCGATGCAGAGATTTCGCTCGCAGTACGCGACCCAGACAGCGGACGCGCCACTCGGATGCTGGCCTGGCTCGGGTTGCAGGCGGAGCAAGTAAACGCGCATCGCGTCACCACCGATATCCTCAGCGTGAATCTAGCCACCGCCGGTGCGCTGAACTTCGAACAGAGCGATCTGACTGTCACGCCGCTCTTACAAACCACACCTAACAGCGCCATCGACGACGTGGTCAAGGTACAAGGCGAACTCAACCCCAAGGCCCTTTATGACGGATTCGCCGCCACCGGTGAACCGATTACCCTCGCTGCATTGGTGCAGGGCCGTTTTGATTCTGGTTTTGAGGCGGCACCACAAGCGCCTGAAAATGCAGAAGCGACTACGCAAGCCGACGTAGACACACCCGCCAAGGCCCACATATCGCAAAGCGAAAACGAGGGTGCCGTACTGGTGGTCAGCGATGTCGACTGGCTCAGCGATCGTATGTGGGTGCAAGTACAAGATTTCTTTGGCCAACGTCTCGCCCAACCCTTTGCCGACAATGGCAAGCTGCTAGGCAATATCGCAGGTATGCTCACCGGTGATGCAGCACTGCTAGATGTTCGTCAGCATGTGCAGCAAGACCGGCCATTTGCCAAAGTGCAGGCCATACAGGCGGATGCCGAGCTCAAGTTCCGTCGCAAGGAGCAAGAACTGCTGGCCGAACTTGAAGCCACCGAGGCAGAGCTAGCCCAACTCCAACAGCCCGCTGACGGCGATGGCACGATCACATTAAGCGAAGAGCAGCAACAATCGCTTATCGATTTCCAAGCCAAGAAACTAGACATTCGCAAGGATCTACGCAATGTCCAGCATCAGCTTGGCAAGGATATCGAAGCATTGGGTAATCGCCTGAAGATCATCCACATCATTGCGTGGCCTCTACTTGCAGGCCTGCTGCTGACACTCTACCGCCGTCGACTGATGGCCTAAACGAGCACCGAGGCTTTCCCCTAAGAAAGCCTCGGTGACGCAAATTGCTCATGAAAGCGGCTTTTTTCGTTCAAAATAATCGGCTTGCTGATCAAATAAACCAAATAATCCGATTATCTTGGAAATGTGATTTAAAAATGCCATTTCTTTTTCATTTCGTTTCCAACTTAACGTAATCGACCACCCAAGTTTCCGACAATACACCTGCGCGTCTTTGAACCGCATCTGACAATAATTGGAGACAACAATGAAAACTAAAGCGATCGCAACAGGGTTGCTGGGCTACCTGCTCACACTCACTGCGGCAAGAGCCGAAGAAGTCGCTGGCATCGACAAAGCCATCGACGGATTTTTTGACCAATACCTAGGCTGGTTCGCCAGCGCCATTTTCGCCGGCGTCGAAGTTACCGACGGCGTTACCTTCCCCCTTATCGTTGGCTGGCTTTTTGTCGCCGCCTTCGTGTTCACGCTGTACTTTGGATTTGTTCAATTCCGCCAATTCAAAATGGCAACGGACATCGTTCGGGGAAAATACTCCGATCCCAACAAAAAAGAAGACGGCGAGATCTCGCATTTTGAAGCGTTGGCAACTGCACTGTCAGGCACGGTAGGCCTCGGCAATATCGCTGGGGTTGGTGCGGCATTGGCCATCGGTGGCCCGGGCGCCACCTTCTGGATGATTGCTTGCGGCTTGTTGGGCATGGCCTCAAAATTCACTGAATGTACGCTTGGCGTCTATTACCGCAACACTTTGCCAGATGGCACCGTGTCAGGTGGCCCAATGTACTACCTCAGCAAGGGTTTCGCCGAACAAGGCAAAGCCGGTCTAGGTAAAATTCTTGCGGTGGGTTTTGCGATCATGACCATCCTCGGTGCGCTCGGCGGCGGCAATATGTTCCAAGGCAACCAAGCCAACGCCATGCTGGTATCGACCTTTGGTATTCCTAGCGGCTACGGTTGGGTGACTGGCCTCGTACTGGCAGCGTTCGTTGCGTCGGTCATCATCGGCGGCATGCCTAAGATCGCTAGTGTCACCTCAAAGCTCGTCCCATTGATGGCGGCGATTTACATCGGCATGTCAATTATCGTTTTGGTTGTTAATGCAGATAAAATCGGCGGTGCATTTGGTCAAATCATCGACGGTGCCTTCAGTGCAGAAGGCGTTGCGGGTGGCTTTATTGGCGCACTGATTCAAGGCTTGAAACGCGCCACGTTCTCCAACGAAGCAGGGGTTGGTTCTGCGGCAATCGCGCACTCTGCCGTTAAGACCGACGAGCCGGTAACCGAGGGATTGGTGTCATTGCTAGAGCCATTTATCGATACGGTTATTATCTGCACCATGACCGCATTGGTCATCACCATTTCAGGAATGAACACGGGCGAGCTTTCTGGCGTCAACCTGACTTCTGCGGCTTTCACAGAAACCGCGGCATTTTTTGAATACCCGCTGGCCATTGCCGTGATTATGTTCGCCTTCTCAACCATGATCTCTTGGTCATACTACGGTCTGAAAGCGTGGACCTATCTCTTTGGCGAGGGCAAAGGCACTGAGCTGGTCTACAAGGTAATGTTCTGCGTGTTTGTGGTGATCGGTGCAAGCATCAGCTTCGGCGCGGTCATCGACTTCTCTGATGCCGCAATCTTTGCCATGTCGATCTTCAACATCATCGGCCTCTATGCATTGATGCCAGTTGTGAAGCGTGAGTACGCAAAATTTATGGAAAAAGTGGCCACCGGCCAAATTAAGAAGTACAGCTAATTTAGCGAGAGAGCAGCCACCTTCCGGTGGCTGCTTACGTTTTACAAGCCCCAACCGAATAAAACCGCACAATCGTCAGGCACCCAACTGTATACAACCGGTTAAGCAGCACGAAATAACGACCTACCACTTTCAAACTGCTTAAAAGTCAGACGACTTCCCTTGCGGACATACATTTATGAAACCCGTTATAATGTCGGGTTTATTTCAGACTTCGCTGGAGCACGACAGGTGGCCAACTACGACGTCAACACCTTCCAAGGTATGATCGCGACCCTTCAAGACTACTGGAGCCGACAGGGCTGCATTGTTCAACAACCCTATGACATGGAAGTTGGCGCAGGCACCTTTCACACGTCCACGTTTTTGCGCGCGCTTGGCCCCGAGCCGTGGTATGCCTGTCACACCCAAGCCTCACGCCGACCCACCGATGGTCGCTACGGTGAAAACCCCAATCGACTGCAGCACTACTACCAGTTTCAAGTGGTCATGAAACCCTCGCCGGAGAACATGCAAGAGCTCTATATCGGCTCGCTTGAAGCCCTTGGGTTTGACAGCAAAGTGCACGACATCCGCTTTGTCGAGGA
>JABXHR010000238.1 GCA_013373515.1 Gammaproteobacteria bacterium
ACAGAATATCGCTGTGATAAACCGCCACTTACACAGAAGAATTTACAGTCTCTACAAACACCCCAAGTTTCTGGTTTTTATGATCCCAAAAGATGATTTTTTATTAGCAACTTGATCGATCTGCTACACTGCCGTGGAAATTTGAGGAGCCGGTACTTCGATGCTTACTTTCTTTAAAAAGAACGACCTTTTAATACTCTTGGTGATATATTTTTTTCTCTTACCTATCGGAAAAACACTGTGGTACCCACTGTTCATCATGGCTATCGTGGGAAGTATAGCCTTCATTCGTGAAATCAAAGAAACAAGGGGGCTGCAAACTGGCACGCGCTGGCTTCTTGCCGGGGGAGCATGTGTGTACTTGCCGGCGCTGGCTTCAACAATTAACACGGTAGACCTCGGTCGCACGAGTGTATTTTTAGTAAGTTACCCTCTCTTCTTCCTTGCTGGCTACTTCATCTACAATCGTATTTTTAATGGTGCCAGGATTGGGCCTATCCTATGGAGCTTTGGGGCAATAGTGTTTTTTTGGGGGACACTTGCGGTTTGGCAATACCTAGATCCTTCAAACCCATTTGGCCCGGGAGGCAGCCACAACCAAGGGCTCCACTCCAGGGACAATCGGTTTGTAGATGGCGGCCTCATGCTCGGCGTAATATTGGGTTCAGTTTTTGCATTCATGACTTTCGGATTGTGGGGCAAAGGCTTCCGCAAGACTGCCGTACTAATCGGAGCCGCGGTTGTTTTTTTGGTTTTTATCAGCGGCACCCGATCCGCTTGGGTGTCAGTACTTTTTACTATCGCTGCAACTACGCTTTACGTTCTAGCGCGCGGTTGGCGACCTAGCCTGAGCAGCGCAGCTGTTTTGTCTACCATCATTTTAATTTCCATTGCGGCTGGATATAAGCTCTATCAACTACCTGGGCTAAACGCAAAGCTCAATCAAACCCTCATTGTGCTGTCTGACCCTACTCGTGCAGGCCTAGATCGGGCACTGAGCGGCAGGTTGGATATTTGGGAAGATGCTATTGCCCTGGGTTTGCAAAGTCCACTTGTGGGTTACGGCGTTAATAACTACCGCTACGCGGTCGGCGAGCTAGACCAGCCCAAGGGCGTCCGTTGGATTACTGAAGTGAACGACCCGGATAGCAAACACAACATTCAAGGAGCATCACATACTCATCAAATTGTCATGGAAGCTTTATCGGGTGCCGGATTTATAGGTGTACTTGGACTGGTTATTTACTTCATCGGGCTTACCAAATTCACCGTCAACGCGTTTAGAGCCGGATCACTGATCGCAATGGGGGCGATTCTTGCGCTCTGGGCTGGTTTTCTTCCATTCAACACACACAATAATTTTTATGGCGGCTGGATGAACGCATGGTTCTGGGTTTGGATGGGCCTGAGTGTCGGTTTATATTTCCGAGCTACTAATAAAGAAGAGGTACCAAACTCTTAAACGAAATCGGACCCTAAACCAGAGTTATAAGGTATTCGCAGGTGTCCGGCGGACAGCTCGAGAAATCGATAACTGCACTTATCGTCACTTTGCGAGGTAGCCATGCACGTACCCCGACGCAAGGAGTTCGTTTTGTTACTTTTTACTAGTAATTGAATTCTGTAACGCAGAAACCGCATTTCGATGGTATCGGATCATCGGGTGCAACTTGGCAATCCTTTTACCCTCAATAGACCCAAAGAGCCTGTCTTTTGAAGAACGGCTGTTTAGCATCTTAAAGATGGTTTTGATATCTGCAGAGCTATAAGGACCATCTTGTTCAATGTGGAAATGGGCTAGCTGTAGCGGATCGTCGAGCAATGGTTTGGTATCGAACTCCACACTCCAGAAAACATCGGCATAGGCTTGCGAGACTCGGCGACACTCAAGCAATGCATTAGAGGCTACAGAGGCTTCCATCGAAGAGTAGCCAAGCATCACGAACTCTTCTTTAAGCAGAGCGAATAACGGATCAGATACGAATTCAACCTCTAGAGACAGGCCATGTTTGAGTGAGTTTAACGAAGACCGCTGCCTCCCAGCATGAGTTTTAGGGCCACCGGCCATTATGCGTCTCGTATGCCAGGAAGCGCAGCGACCTCAGTTTCCAAACGTGCTAACTCAAGGTCCATCTTCTTAACCAAGCGCTTCTTGAAGTCGATCAAATCAATACATTTCTGAAGACCACGAATATTGCGCACTTGGCGTTGAATCAAATCGTCGGCTTGGCTAATGAGCTGCATATTGTCCATCATAGAGCGCGCACGAAGGTCTGCTATCGTTAAGCCAACCTCTCGGTTGAGCTTGAGCTCAAAATCGTTATACGCCTTACTGCCGATGCCCTGCTCAAGCACCGCTTTCAATTCAGAAAAAGAGGGATCACTCCAATCACTTGCAGCTTGGCCGATTGCTTTCTGCATACCCCGATAGATAATCAACTCTTTGTCGATTGCATGTTGGCGGGCCCAATACAACGCATCTGCCATCTGCTCAACAAGCATGAGAGTCACCGCGGACGGCTCTTCTACCTCATCCACTAGCTCGCGCAGCATCTTTTCTCTTTCGTTGAGAGCACTTAATTCTTTAACCATGGATTCCCTTCCCGAATAACTGAAGACTTTTAAAAAATGCCAATGCTCAGTGGTTTCTTAGATGAAGCGTCACACCCGGATTCCGCAACGGGTCGCCGGTAAATTCGATACCTGCTTCTTCAAAGCAAGACTTTATAGACATCAACACAGACGTATTGGCGGCAGGAATACCCTCCTGGACCTCATAGCGCCTCAAAGTTGTTATTCCAATACCACTTTTCTCAGCCAAGTCAGTACCACTCCAACCTAACAGAGCACGTGCAGCTCTGATTTGCCTTGCAGATAACACTAATAGTACCTATAGTGGTATTAATAATACCATTTGAGAGTTTTAATAAATAGTTAAGGAGAAACTATCATGCTAGACGAACTCTTTAAACGCTTTGATGGCGCCTACGCAGAAAACACTCTTCGAGCCTACCGCTCGGACATGATGGATTTCATGGAATGGTGCGACCACAACGACTTTCAATTCGATAACCTAGCAGGCGAAGATCTGGCTCGTTACGTTGAGGATCTGAGCCGGTCTCGATCAACTGCTACCATACGCAGACGCTTGATGAGCATATCTAGCGTTATGTCACTCGCCCAACTGACAGACAACACACGTCATCCAGATGTGAAGTTGACTATGAAGCGTATCCACCGCCAGAAGGGGCGGGCACAATTGCAAGCATCACCCCTCACTCGTGACGTAAAGGCAAAACTGCTTGAGGTCTGCAGCGCCGATACCCGAGGCCTGCGCGACCGCGTATTACTCGAGCTCGGATATGAGACCATGCGCCGGCGCGCAGAACTCTGCGCGTTCAAATTTGAGGATCGCGTTACATCACCCAGCGGACAGCATGGTTTGATCATGCAGTTTTCCAAAACAGACCAGTTTGGCCGTGGCAAAATCATATCGATCAGCGACGAACTTAGCGCGCTTCTGGATGAATGGCAGGCAGTCGCTGGTGACAGTGGCTATATTTTGCGCGGCATTACTCCAGACTTGTCGCTCAACGATCAGCTCAGTCATGCAAGCGTCAACATCATTCTCAAACGACTTCAGGCAGAAGCCGAACTGGATATCCAACCGAGTCTGTCCGGCCATTCCTTCCGTGTTGGCAGAGCTCTCGACCTCCTAAACGAGGGGGAGTCCCTGCCCAAAATAATGCTACGCGGAGGATGGAGTGCAGAATC
>JABXHR010000090.1 GCA_013373515.1 Gammaproteobacteria bacterium
CGAAATCATCCTCAAAATCGAAGAGTTGCTTGAGATTCTGCGCAATCCAGAGCGTCTTCGCGAAGTCATTCGTGAAGAACTCGAAGCGATTCGTGATCAATACGGCGAGCCACGTCGCACCGAGATTTCAGCGGATTACAGCAATCTCTCGCAAGAAGACCTCATTCCAGAGACCGATATGGTCGTCACGTTGTCGCACGAGGGGTACATCAAAGCGCAGCCGCTGGATGATTACCAAACCCAACGTCGTGGCGGTCGTGGCAAGTCTGCCACGTCGATGAAAGACAATGACTTCATCGATAAGCTCTTTGTCGCCAGCAGCCATGACATGTGTTTGTTCTTTACCAGTCGCGGCCGTGTTTACTGGCGCAAGGTGTATCAGCTCCCTGCGGCCAGCCGTGGGTCCAAAGGTCGCCCGATTATCAATGTATTGCCGCTACAGGAAAATGAGCGCGTCAACACCACATTGGCGGTGCGCGACTTCCCAGATGACCAATTTGTGTTCTTTGCCACGCGCAATGGCGTGGTAAAGAAAACCGCGCTATCGGCGTTCTCACGCCCATTGGCCAGCGGCATCATCGCAGTAGATTTGCGCCAAGACGACTACCTAGTCAAAGTCGATATTACCGATGGCACCAAAGACGTCATGCTGATCTCTGCCGATGGCCAAGCGATGCGATTCAATGAAAACGATGTTCGCGCCATGGGTCGTACGGCGGCGGGCGTACGCGGCATTCGTTTGAAGAACGCTGAAGACCATGTGGTGGCGTTGATTGTCTGCGACGACGATTCACAGGTGCTGACAGCCACTGAAATGGGCAACGGTAAACGCACACACATCACCGAGTACCCTTGCAAAGGCCGAGGCGGACAAGGTGTCATTGATATTAAAACTGAGGATCGCAATGGCAAGGTGATCGGTGCGGTCAAGGTGGCAGAAGATGCTGATGTCATGCTGATCACCAACGGCGGCACACTGGTGCGGACGAAGGTCGCTGAGGTGCGTGAGGTCAGTCGCAATACCTATGGGGTATCGCTAATTCGTTTGACCAAAGGCGAGAAGTTGGTTGAGATCGCTGCAGTGCCGTTTACGGAGACCGACGAAGAAGAGCCTGTGGAAGGCAACGAGCCAATAGATGGCGACGCGGGTGCAAGCGCGGGTGCAAACACCCAAGCGTCAGAAGACACCTCTGAGCCGCCAACGTCTGAAGGCGACGACGCATAATGCGGGTGCACAATTTTAGTGCGGGCCCGGCAGCGATCGCGACGCCAGTACTCGAGCGAGCGCAAGCGGAGCTGTTGAATTATGCCGGAGTCGGTGCCTCGGTGATGGAAATCAGCCATCGAGGTGCACCTTTCATGGCGTTGGCCGAGCAAATTGAGGCCAATTTACGCAAGTTGGCTTCCATTCCCGACGACTATGCGGTGCTATTTCTCCAAGGCGGCGCCACTGGCCAGTTTAGTAACATTCCGCAAAACTTTTTAGATGGCGGCGCTGCAGATTATCTGGTGACAGGGCATTGGTCTAAGAAGGCCTTTGAGGTGGCAAGTCGATACCCCGCTGCAGGTTCGGTGCACTGCATTGCAAATACCGCCTCAACGCAGTATCGCTCGATGGTGTCTGAATTCACGGAAACCAGCGGCTCACGATATTTGCATTTGGCGAGCAACGAGACGATTCACGGCGTGCAGTTTAAGCAGTGGCCGAAGAGCGTTGCACCGCTGGTGATCGATATGTCGTCTGATATCTTGTCGAAACCGATCGATTTCACCAATGTCGGCATGATTTACGCGGGCGCGCAAAAGAACATTGGGCCGTCTGGCATTACGCTGGTGGTTGTGCGTCGTGATTTGCTGGGTCGTTGCCAAGACAGCTGGCCAGATATATTCAATTACCAATGCCAGCTCGATAAAGATTCAATGCTCAATACGCCGCCGACCTTTGCTTGGTATTTGGCGGGGCTGTCGTTTGAGTGGCTTTTGGATCAGGGTGGGCTTGATGCCATTGCAGCGATCAACACACGCAAGGCCGCGATGCTTTACGACTACATCGATCAATCGTCTCTGTATGACAATGCGATTGATCGCGATTGCCGATCTGCTATGAATGTGCCGTTTACGCTTGCGGATGATGCGTTGACGACTGCTTTTCTCGATGCTGCTGCGAAAGAAGGTATGCTGGGGTTAAAAGGCCACAAGGCACTTGGGGGTTGTCGCGCGAGCATTTATAACGCCATCTCAGAGGCTGCAGTCGTGGATTTGGTGTCGTTAATGCAAGAGTTCGAACGAACTCGTTAAGTTCTGCGAACGATAAAAGGCGCCAATCGGCGCCTTTTTTATTTGCGAACGGCTTTCACCGTGCCAAGTGGGGTATTGATTTCTAGCTCCATCGGTAGGTTGCCGATGTCAGTGCGCTCGAATGTGATGCTGGCACCTTTGTCGTTATTGATATCGAAGTCGGTGCCTTCGTCAAAGCCGGCGAATTTATTAACCGACAACTTGCAGGTGAATGTTTGATCGCTGCTGTCGAGCATGGAGATGTTTAATTGGTAGTGTCGGCGGCCGTCAAACACCTCAAATTGGCCGTCGCATCCCTGCTGACCACTGATGACGCGATAGAGCGGCGTCAGAGGGTCTGTGGCATATTTGACGCGCGAATTGCTGAGTTGGTCGGTCTCATGGACGGGGTCTTTGGGGTTTACGTTGTAGTCTGCGACTTGGCCGTTTTCGTCCCAATTGACCACGCTTTCACGTATGCCGCGCGATAGAATTTCGGTGACGCGGTTGTGGTTGTTGGGTTGCACGCGTTTACGATCGCCCACTGTGAAAAAATATGCCTTCTGTCGTCCAAAAACTGAGGCTAGGCCGCCAGATTCAACACCAATGCCGACGCCGTATCGATCTTCACCTTGCATCACACTGAGCTCTAAATCGGCAATGGGAAGCCCTTTATATTTAACTGAAAACGGCAGTGTGAGGTCTTGGGCGGCAGCAGGAATGGCGGTCAGTAGTAGACTGAACAAGAGCACAATATGGTGCATGCGAGACGTCGGTCGGCGATTGAAAGCTTATTTGTGCCATGAAATCATGAATTTAATCTGAATGTCTGTCCGGTAATGCCATCTGCGCTATGGTGCTGGTGCAAATTCTGGCAGAATAACGGGCTAATTTACTCTGGGCTTTGTGATGACGGACTCGCTTGATCAAATTCGTATAGAAATTGATGCCATAGACGATCAAATTGCGGCGCTGCTTCAACAGCGCGCACAGTGTGCTGAGCGTGTGGGGCACGTTAAGAAGCATGATCCAAACCCGATTTACTATCGTCCGGAGCGCGAGGCGCAAATCATCCGCCGCGTCACCAGTCGCGATGATTTGGTCATGCCCAAAGAGAGTGTCGAGCGAATCTTTCGTGAGATTATTTCTAGCTGCCTTGGCATGGAGCGGCCACTGTCGATTGCCTACCTTGGGCCGGCGGGGACGTTTTCTGAAGAAGCAGTCCGCAAACATTTTGGCGGCGCGGTAGATGCGGTAGCGCACAGTGATATCGAATCGATATTTAAGTCGGTCGAGTCCGGGCAGTGCCAATACGCCATGGTGCCTGTGGAAAATAGTACCGGTGGCACCATTACCGACACGCTAGACCAATTGATGGACACTTCGCTCAAAATTTGCGGTGAGCGCTATTTGCGTATCCATCAAAATCTTTGCGGCAATATCGATGATGTCAGTCAAATCACCAAGGTTTACTCACACGAATCATCGCTCAAACAGTGCCGTAACTGGTTGGCAGCCAATTTGCCTGGGGTGTCGACGGTACCTGTGCGCAGTAACGCTGAAGCTGCACGCTTAGCCGCACAGGAAGCCGGCGCAGCAGCGGTATGTGGCGCTGTGGCAGCGGAGCAATACGGCTTGGCCATCAAAGTCGAGAAAATCGAGGACCGGTCGGATAACACCACGCGCTTTTGGGTCATCGGCGATCAAGTCACCAAGCCAAGTGGTTCAGATAAAACCAGTCTTCTGGCTATCGCGCCGCACAAAACCGGGGCATTGTTTAGTTTGTTGCAGCCGCTCGCGGAGCTCGGTTTGAACATGACGCGCATCGAGTCACGCCCAACCCCCAAAGGTATGTGGGAGTATGCATTTTTTATTGATATCGAGGGTCATGCCAGCGAAGCGCGTATTGAATCTGCAATAGAGCGCTTGAAAGATGTTTCAGCCCATTTGCGGGTGCTAGGGGCCTACCCATCGGCCATCAGCAAAGATGACTGAGCAACGCTTTAGCCGCCAGTCGGTGCACACCATCGGGCTGATTGGTCTTGGGTTGATTGCCGGGTCTTTTTCGTTGGCGTTACAAGCCTCGCGCAAGTCGCGTTATCGCTTTGTTGGCTACTCGCGCAAGGCGGAAAATCGAGAGGCCTCGTTGGCCCGAGGGCTGGTACACGATGTCGTGCCCAGCATCGCCGAGCTCACCGCTTGTTGCGATGTCATTATGATTGCAGTGCCAATGTTGGCAATGCCAGATGTACTGGCGGAGTTGGCTCATCATGTCCGTCCCGACAGCATTATCACGGATGCCGGTTCTGTGAAGGGCAGCTTTGTAGCAGCCTGCGAAGCAGCGGGTCTCGATATGCGCCAAGTGGTTCCTGGACACCCAATTGCCGGCACAGAGAAATCGGGCGTCGCAGCGGGTTTTGCGGAGCTCTACCGAGGACGTCGCGTGGTGTTAACACCGCATAAACAGACATCTCACCAAGCCACAGAAGTGGTGATGGATCTCTGGCAAGCCTGTGGTGCTGAGGTCGATATGATGGCCGTTGAGCAGCACGATCGTGTACTGGCGGCGACAAGCCATTTGCCACACATGCTCGCATTTGCATTGGTCGATACGCTAATTACTCGGGAAAGCGACGAGCAGGTGTTCCGCTATGCCGCGGGCGGCTTTAAGGACTTTTCGCGTATTGCCAGCTCTGATCCGGTGATGTGGCGGGATATTGCACTGGCAAATAAAACCGCGGTACTCGATGCGATGCGCGATTTGCAGACGCATTTTGATGCTTTGATCGCCAAAATCGAAAACGATGATGGCGAGGCCATCGTACAGACTTTTGCCAATGCACGAGATCGTCGTGACGATTGGCTCGAATCCTTCCTAAATTCAAGACAATGACAGACTCTCTACTCGTTGCGCCGCGTGAAGGCGCTTACGGAACCGTGGCCATTCCGGGTTCTAAAAGTATTTCCAATCGTGCCTTGCTGCTGTGCGCCCTTGCCGACGGCACCACGGAACTCAGTGCGCTACTCGAATCCGATGATACGCGTTATATGCGTCAAGCTTTGGCTGCATTGGGTGTTGATGTGGTGGCGAACAGCGAGACCGAATTTACCGTCAAGGGCTGTGGTGGCGACTTTCCAAATCGCAAAGCAAGCTTGTTTCTAGGCAATGCGGGTACGGCAGTACGCAGTTTGACCGCTGTCTTGGCCCTAACAGCTGGTGAGTTTGAAATTGACGGCATCGCTCGCATGCGTGAGCGGCCAATCAAGGATTTGCTCGATGCGCTACAGCCGCTAGGTGCAACCATAGACTGCCTAGATAACGAGGGCTTCTTGCCGCTGCGTTTATCGACACAATCTCTGGCTCAGACGCTATCGACAGCCGTAAAAGGCAATGTGTCTTCGCAGTATCTTACTGGGCTTTTGATGGCGTTGCCGGTCACAGGCAAGGCGGCTGAGATTCAGATCGTCGGTGAGTTAATTTCAAAACCCTATGTGGCCATGACCATTGCACTGATGAAGCAGTTTGGGGTCGAAGTGATTAATCACGATTGGCAGCGCTTCGAAATTCCGGCCGGACAGTGTTACCGCTCGCCAGGTGTTTTGCGTGTTGAGGCCGATGCGTCAAGTGCCTCGTATTTCTTAGCTGCGGGCGCAATCGGTGGTGATGTCACCATTGAAGGCGTTGGCGCTGACAGTTTGCAGGGCGATGTCAAGTTTGCAGATGCGCTAGCAGTGATGGGCGCCAACGTAGAGTGGGGCCCTGATTGGATTCGTTGTGCTAGGCCGCAAAGTGGGCAGCTCAAAGCGTTTGATCTCGATCTAAATCATATTCCAGATGCGGCGATGACATTGGCTGTGGCCGCCGTATTTGCAGATGGGCCTTGTCACTTGCGGAACATTGGTTCGTGGAAGGTCAAAGAGACGGATCGAATTTTGGCAATGGCCAATGAGCTGAGCAAACTCGGCATAAAGGTGGAATACACCGATGAGAGGTTGTCGGTCTGGCCTGGCCAGCCGAAGGCCCATATTGATATCGAAACTTATGATGATCACCGTATCGCGATGTGCTTTTCTTTGATTTCGCTGGCGGGCGTGCCGGTCAATATTCTCGATCCCGGTTGCACCGCCAAAACCTACCCTAAGTACTTCGATGACTTTGCCACGCTGGCGGAACGCTCGTGAGTGTGGTTATCACCGTTGATGGTCCGAGTGGTGTCGGTAAGGGCACACTTGCAATCAAACTTGCACAGGTTCTAGGTTTTCATCTTCTCGACAGTGGTGCAATCTACCGTGTCATCGGTGTGGCTGCCGATCGCTCTGGTATTGCCTTGGACGATGAAAATGCCCTTGTGCATTTGGCCGAGCATAGCGATATGCAGTTTGTACCTAATGTAAAGTCAGGGCCGGTCGCAGTAATGCTGGACGGCGAAGACCTAACGGTTGAAGTACGAACTGAAAAAGCAGGCAACTTGGCTTCGATGGTTGCCGTCTTGCCGGCACTGCGTGCCGCATTGCTTCAAAAACAAAAGGATTTTTCTCAGGCGCCAGGGTTAGTCGCCGATGGGCGCGATATGGGAACCGTGGTATTTCCCGAAGCCGATTTGAAATTTTTCCTCGATGCCTCTGCCGAAGTACGTGCAGAACGCCGCGTTAAGCAATTGCAAGCAATGGGCAGAGATGTTATCTTTAACAAGATTTATCAAGAGGTTATGGAGCGTGATCAGCGTGATCGTAACCGGAAAGTTGCACCGCTCGCCCCAGCAGACGATGCAATTTTGATAGATACATCGACAATTTCGGCTGAGCAAGTCTTTGAAATGGTTAAAAAAACGATTTCTAAGCAGCTCGGCCTTTTGTAATGGCGCCGCTTCCCATCAGGCGTCACTTTTCATGACCAAGACGAGGGGAGTCGTCTTGCTAAATTGGTAATTTTTTAATGACTGAATCATTTGCGGAACTCTTTGAACAGAGCCTTGTTGAAGCTCAAATGCAACCTGGCGCGCTGTTGGTTGGTACTGTTTTAGGTATCTCTGGCGATCACGTAATCGTCAACTGCGGCTTGAAATCTGAAGGGGTTATTCCGAAAGAACAATTTTTGAACGAACAGGGTGAACTCGAAGTTGCCATCGGCGACACGGTAGAAGTTGCACTCGACACCGTAGAAGATGGTTTCGGCGAAACACGTCTATCTCGCGACAAAGCTAAGCGTGCACGAACTTGGTCACGTTTGGAAGAAGCGATGAACAGCGATGAAATCATCAAAGGTGCCATCACTGGTAAGGTTAAAGGCGGCTTCACCGTCGAAGTTGAGCGCATTCGTGCGTTCCTACCTGGCTCATTGGTTGATGTGCGTCCTGTTCGTGACACTGCATACCTCGAAGGCAAAGAGCTTGAGTTCAAAGTCATCAAGCTTGACCAAAAACGTAACAATGTTGTGGTTTCTCGCCGTGCAGTGGTAGAGCAAGAGTACTCAGAAGAGCGCGAAGAATTGCTCAAGAACTTGGCCGAAGGCTCTGAGGCAATCGGTGTGGTCAAGAACCTCACAGATTACGGTGCGTTTATCGATCTCGGTGGTATTGATGGCTTGTTGCACATCACCGACATGGCTTGGAAGCGTGTTAAACACCCATCAGAAGTCGTTGAAGTTGGTCAAGAGCTCAAAGTTAAGGTTCTCAAATTCGACCGTGATCGCAACCGCGTTTCACTCGGCCTCAAGCAATTGGGCGATGATCCATGGGTAGAATTGAAGCGTCGTTACCCAGAGGGTACGCGTGTATTCGGTCATGTGACTAACATCGCTGACTACGGCTGCTTTGTTGAAATCGAGCAGGGCGTTGAAGGTTTGGTTCATGTGTCTGAAATGGATTGGACTAACCGCAACGTTAACCCATCACGCGTTGTAGCGTTGGGCGATGAGGTTGAGGTCATGATCCTTGATATCGATGAAGAGCGTCGTCGTATTTCTCTCGGTATCAAGCAATGTAAAGCCAATCCGTGGGAAGAGTTTGCAACCACGCACAACAAAGGCGATCGCGTTGCAGGCAAGATCAAGTCAATCACTGACTTCGGTATCTTCATTGGTTTGGACGGCGGCATTGACGGCCTGATTCACTTGTCAGATCTATCTTGGAACGAAACCGGCGAAGATGCAGTACGTCGTTACAAGAAAGGCGATGAAGTCGAAGCAGTTGTGTTGGCAGTTGACACAGATCGTGAGCGCATCTCGTTGGGTGTTAAGCAAATCGATCAAGATCCATTCAGCCAGTTCATTGCAGACAATCCTAAAGGCGCAATCGTCAAAGGTACTGTCTCTGCAGTTGAAGCGCGCATGGTTACTGTAGACTTGGGCGATGGCGTTGATGGCCAGATCCGCGTCAGTGAATTGAGCCGTGAGCGCGTTGATGATGCGAGCTCTGTGGTTTCAGTCGGCGAAGCGCTCGAAGCTCGTGTTGTTGGCGTTGACCGCAAGTCGCGTGCAATTGCACTGTCTATCCGTGCGAAAGAACTGGGCGAAGAAGCTGATCTGATCAATGAATTCTCTCAGGATTCGGGTGCCGGTGTCACATTTGGTGATTTGTTGAAAGATCAACTGAATCGTGACGAGTAAGGTATAATTCAGCTACTTTGCTGAGTTAAAATGCGGTGGTTTAATCGAAGCCACCGCTTCAAACCAAGAAATCGGTAAGCGAAATGACTGATAACAATGACAAACAGCCGATGACCAAATCGGAGCTGATTGATGCGCTTTCAATGGAGCAGCGGCACTTGGCGCACAAAGACGTCGAATTGGCCGTCAAAACCATTCTTGAGCAAATGAGCGATGCCTTGGCGACAGGCGAGCGAATTGAGATTCGCGGATTCGGATCATTTTCATTACATTTCCGCGCCCCACGTACCGGTCGCAACCCTAAGTCAGGTGATACGGTTGAGTTATCCGGTAAACACGTTCCGCACTTCAAGCCCGGCAAAGATTTGCGTGAGCGAGTCAATAAAGACTTCGAATAATACGGTCTTCATCTATTTGTCACGAGGACAATCGTGACACTCTCGAATATTATTCTTTGGGCAGTACTCAGTTTGAGTGTTGCGCTGATTATTTACTTGAGCCTGCCGATGTCGCCAAACCGGCGAGCAGTGCGGCGGCACAAAGCATTTTACGCTGGTCTCAAGCACCTGCTGGTCGACCAGCCTGATCATGCGCTCGACGCGTTTATCAACCAGATCCGAATTGATCAGGACTCTGCGGAACTTCATATCACTGTCGGTAGCTTGTTTCGCAAAAAAGGCGAAATCGACCGCGCAATCAAAATTCACAGTCAAATTGTCAAACAGAGCGCCTTGTCGCAGCAGTGGCGTGCCACAGCGCAGCTTGAGTTGGCCAATGACTATTTGGCCGCAGGTTGGTATGACCGCGGTGAAAGCGTACTTAATTCACTGCCGGAAGGTGAAATCCCTGAAGAGGTGGTGATGCGCACGTTGCTTGATGCGCTGGAGATTCAACGAGAGTGGCGCAAGGCACTGCAATACACGGTGCAGCGACCACTGCAAGACCGCAATATCCAGCTTCGTGGTGTTCACTATTGCTGTGAGCTGGCAGTCGAAACCGGCGAGCTAAAGTGGTTGGACAGTGTGTCTGAACTCAAGTTGGTTGATAGCTTGCGCCCTGCGATCGAGCGATTTGTCCAGTCAGATGAGGCCCAGCGGCTTGCCATGTTGGACAAAATGATGGACATGCTGTCGCTTGACCCAAATAAACTGAATTTCTGTTTTCAGGCGCTTGCTGATAGTGTCATTAAATCGAATAACACATCGAAAATTCAGCATTTTTCAGACTGGTTACTGACGTATAAACTGCCCTATGAGCAGGTTAAGCAATTTGCGTCGCAAGCCGAGCCTCACCTAATCGTGGGTTGGCTAGCGACTTATGTGGTGCGTCATCCAAGTCTCACTGCACTGAATGATTATTTAGAGCGCTTGCCTGTCCAAGAAGAGGTTGTCACTGCGCTAGCACCGTTGGTGACCAAAATGGCGACACAGCGCAAACGTTACCGCTGTACGGACTGTGGGTTCAAAGCGGATCAGATCTATTGGCAGTGCCCAGGCTGCCGAGCGTGGGAGACCATGTTATTTGTCCCGGGCATTGAAGGCCACTGAACAAGGAGTTGAACTTGAAATCCCCCGTAATTGTCGCCCTCGATTTTGCGACCCCTAAAGATGCGCTCGCCTTGGCAGGACAGTTAGACCCAACCATGTGCAGAGTGAAGGTCGGCAAAGAATTATTTACTGCCTCTGGACCTGCATTGGTTGAGCAGCTGCAGTCTCTAGGGTTTGAGGTGTTTTTGGATCTCAAGTTTCACGATATTCCAAACACGGTTGCCGGGGCCTTGCGTGCTGCGTCAGCGTTGGGGGTTTGGATGGTCAACGTCCATGCGCTGGGTGGTCCTGCAATGCTTGAAGCGGCTCGAGCGGCAGTGGGTGATGACACCAAATTAATCGCGGTGACGGTTTTGACCAGTATGGATGCAAGTCAATTAACTGCGATCGGTCTTGGCGATGGCCCTGAGGCACAAGTGTTAAAGCTGGCAGGTTTAACGCATGCAGCGGGTTTGGATGGCGTGGTTTGTTCTCCGCTCGAGGCGGCGGCATTGAAGCAAAGATTTGGTGAGAAATTTTGTTTGGTGACACCAGGGGTTCGCCCAGCTGACAGTGCCAAAGGGGATCAAAAGCGTGTGATGACGCCGAAATCGGCGTTGGAAGCCGGCTCTAATTATTTGGTTATTGGTCGTCCAATTTCACAGGCCAACGACCCGAATCAAGCGCTTGTTTCAATTTTAGAATCATTGGAGTCATAAATGTTAGACAAGGTGTTTATCGACGCGCAGAGTTTGTTGATGGATTCATATCGGCTTGCTGCGCAAATTGAGGCCAGCGGCTTTATTCCGAATTTTATTGTTGGTGTTTGGCGCGGTGGCACACCTGTGGGTATTGCCGTACAAGAGTTCTTTGAATATATGGGTCACGATACCGATCATATCTCGATCCGTACCTCATCTTATGATGGCATGAATCGGCAAGAGCGGGATGTACGTGTACATGGCATGGACTACATCATTCGCAATATCAACAGCGAGGATCGTTTGCTGATTGTCGATGATGTATTCGACACTGGCTTGTCAGTCGATGCGATTATTCGCCATCTCGCAGAACGCGCCCGCAAAAATATGCCAGAAACGCGTATCGCAACGGCCTATTACAAGCCTACCAAAAATCGTACAGAGCGCATTCCTGACTATTACGTGCATGAATCTGCTGATTGGTTGGTGTTTCCGCATGAATTGGTGGGCATGTCTAAAGAAGAGCTTGAGCAGCACAAGCCCGGGTTTTTAGATATTGTGGCCTCTGTTCGTCCCGTGGTGGTGTCTTAGGGAAGCTCGCAACAAGTCTCGGCACGTTTCGACAAAGCGAGATTTGTTCAGGCTAGGCGGATTGCGCAGAGAGTGACCAGTCCTTTTCAATGGTCCGACACTCGGCAATCCAACGTAGGATGAGCAAA
This sequence comes from Gammaproteobacteria bacterium, assembly GCA_013373515.1. GTDB lineage: Bacteria > Pseudomonadota > Gammaproteobacteria > JABXHR01 > JABXHR01 > JABXHR01. The sequence goes on from JABXHR010000090.1 coordinate 11,831, forward strand.
TCTCGCAAAGTCCCTCCGGGCGGTGTTTTTAGGGGGTGGCCTAGGCCGCACTGAGCGTTCTGGGTCGCCGGGCGGTCGATACTCTCGATAAGGGGTGCGCACGCTAGTGAACCATTATGCTTCGAGAATCTCCTAGCTCAGCACGCTGGATGGCCAGCCCCGTCAAACTCTCCCGCGAAACGCTCAGAGACTTATTCCGAGCTTTCTTAGTCTTCGTCTGGCGTGATTTCGTCTGATGTTTGCGCTTTGTTGATGCGAGCATAAGCGCACTCAAATGCGGGTTTTTGAAACTTTTTCAGCCCGCTTTCTGCAAAATCAATCGATAGGGGATAACGCTTGAGCGTTTCTTTTAGCGTGGTGTTTTTGATGAGTTTGACCGTGTAATCGGGCAAGCTTTGCAGCAAGGCCTCGAGTTTGAAACTCTCCGCACTACCGGAAAACTTTCCCTTGGTTGGTCGCTCACGGACGATGACCTCACTGACTTTGTAGTCGCTTAGAAATTGTCCAAGTGCCCGCTGCAGATAGCGCACGTCGTTTTGGCGAATAGTGTCGCGAAGACTTAAGCGAGGGTTGCGAGTCGGTACAATCTCGATCAGCCCTTTGTCATATTCTAATACGCAAAAAGTCACTTCTCGTCCGCTAATGTCTGCGCCACAGATTCGCATTGTGCTTCCCAAGATCTAAAACCCATAGTTTACACCCAAAAGCCGCTCGTTTACTTCACGAAGACCTCACGAGCGAATAGACTGTGTGGATACGCAAACCCCTCGTCACTTATGAACGCAGAACTAAAAATAATCTTTGACCGGTTAGCCAAGAATGCGCCGTTTGACGTGGTGCCGGTGGCGCGGTTGCGACAAACGGCAAAAACGGTGTACATGGAATACTTCACCGCGGGAGAGGAAATTCTTCCCACGGGTGTGCGCAATCCTGCGCTTGGCATTGTTGTGACAGGATCTGTCGACATTAAAGATGGGGAAGGGCGGCTATTTGCGCGCGCAGAGAATGGCGGTTATTTTGGATTTTTTTCGCTGTTGCTGCGTCGTCCTACCCATCACCAAGTGGTGGCGATTGAGGATTGCTTGATCTACCGTGTCCCCGCCGAAGAATTTGATTTGCTGCGCCATGAGTTTGATGCATTTGATATGTATTTTGCCGAGGAGCATGAGCAGCGACTGCGTAGCGCCCTCACAAAGCAACGAAATGAAGATGGATTGATGACAATTTTTGCACGAGATCTGATTCGTCGTGAGCCACTGACCATCGATCAGACGCAAACGGTTCAGCACGCCGCTCAGATTATGCGCGAGCATCGTGCCTCTTCGATTTTGGTGGTTGAGAATGATGCATTGATCGGCATTTTAACCGACCGAGATCTTCGAAGCCGCATTGTAGCCGATGGTTTGCCCTACACCACGACGGTTGGCGAGATCATGACGCCGAATCCAGTGACTGCAGATGTGGGGGCAATGGGCCATGAGCTGCTGTTGATTATGTCGCGGCGCAATGTTCATCATGTGCCCGTATGTGAGCGTTCGCGCCCACTTGGGATGGTGTCCATGACGGATTTGATGCAGGCGCAGAGTAGTAACAGTGCCTTTTTGGCTGTGCAGATTCACAACCAGCAGTCGGTCGAAGGGCTGGTGAAACAATCGGCGCGGATCAGCGACACCTTTATCCAGCTCGCACAGGCAGATGCGACGGCGGAAGCCATTGGGCATGTGATGACTTCTATCGGCGAAGCGGTCACACGGCGATTGATTTGGCTGGCGCAACAATCCCTAGGCCCGGCACCGTGCAGTTATGCGTGGATGAGCTTCGGCTCTCAGGGGCGCTCAGAGCAAACTGCTAAAACTGATCAAGACAATGGTTTGATTTTCGGTCACGACTATAACCCGATTGACCATGCTGACTATTTTGCAAAGCTGGCGGACTTTGTCTGTGATGGACTAGACCAGTGTGGCTACGTATTTTGCCCCGGCAATATCATGGCGACCAATCCAGAGTTGCGGCAGAGCCTAGAGGGCTGGAAGCATAAGTTTACGCAATGGATCACCACGCCAACGCCAGAAGCGTTGATGTACATCAGCACCTTTTTTGATTTGCGCTGTATTGATGGGGAAGAGTCGCTAGTTAGTGCACTCCAGCAACACGTCCTTGAAACTGCTCGTCCTAATACTGGCTTTTTGGCAATGCTGGCGTCCAATGCGCTGCAATTTAGCCCACCCATAGGTTTCTTTCGCCAGTTTGTCCTTGAGGACAATGGTAATGAAGGCAAGGGAATTGACCTCAAGCTGCGTGGCACGGTGCCCATTATCGATATTGCGCGTGTTTATGCCTTGGCCAATCAGATCGATTCGGTCAATACCTTTGATCGTCTGCGCGGCATAGATCGCAGTCATGGCATTTCACATGAAATGGCTCGAGACCTCATCGATACCTATGAGTATGTGGCCAATGTTCGAATTCATCACCAGTATCGATTGTTGCTCGACAATAAACCTGCGGATAACTTCGCCCGACCATCTGACTTATCGCAGTTTGAGCGCCAACACTTGAAAGATGCCTTTAATGTGATTCGCAAGATGCAAGGCTTTATCGCGCAGCGCTACGGAGCGAGATAGTGTTCAATAGCGTCAAGCGTTATCTGAAGCGCAGCCAAGCAGAGCATTTGGCCGAACATGCCGAGTCGCCCTGGCTTAGAGACTATGCGGCAAAATTACCCCTCGATCGCCGTGCAAAGCTGCGGGATTTGCGGTTTGTGGCCATTGACATCGAGACCACGGGATTGGATGCAAGAATCCATGAGATTTTGTCAATTGGCACCGTCGATATTGAGGGTTTCCAAATTCGCTCAGAGTCCGCCCGGCAGTGGTGGGTCAAACCGCGTGGTCGGATTGAAGCGCAATCGGTGAACATTCATGGCATCACTGAATCACAGCTCGCTAACGCCCCTTATATTGAAGAGATTGTGCCAGAGGTAATGGCGCATTTGTCTGGTGCGGTGTTACTTGCCCACAATGCCTTGATTGAACGTGACTTTCTGGCCGCTGCCATCTGGCAAGTTGAGGATGTCAAAGTCCCGTTTACCATGGCGGATACGCTTGTGTTGGAGCGAGCCAAATTGTTCCGACAAAACATTCCCATCAACCGCTTTGCCCTGCAACTCGATACCGTGATGCAGCGCTATAACTTGCTGCAAGACCGTTCACACGATGCGCTGTCTGATGCACTGGGTTGTGCGCAAGTGGCGCTCGCGCTGTTCGCGCACACCAAGATGCGTTCGCAATTGGACTTGAGGGCGATTCAATGGTGCTGAACCTGCTGGTTTGGATTGTGGTGTTTGCACCGCTAATCACCGCAATCATTAGCATCGCAACGGGGCAGTGGGTCGAACCATTGACGGCTGCGATCACGATTTCGGGCTATAGCGCGCTGTGTTTTTATCTGGCGTCATTGGCCGCTAGACCGTTGGCCAAGCCACTGCGTACTTTGCAATTGATGCGCTTTCGTCGCCGGCTCGGCGTGACGTCTTTCGCCTATGCTGTGTTGCATTTGGTTTTGCATGGGATCGATTTGGGCGGTGTTGCCGGGTTGAGCCGAGAAGTATTGGTTAGGCCCTTTCTCGCTTTGGGGTTTGTTGCCACAGTCGGGCTCACGGTATTGGCCGTTACATCGCTGAACTCTCTGCGCCGTAGATTGGGGCGTAGTTGGCAGTCTCTTCATCGTACAACACACTTACTTGCCGCCTTAATTACCGCCCATTATGTGCTTGCTCAGAAAGTCATTACCATTGAGCAATGGTTGGTGATCGCTGTGGTCGCCGCATTGTTGGTCCACCGAAAATGAGGATTTGGCGACGCACATGGTATGCGATCAAGCTGTGTTTTGCGCTTGGGATTGGCTGGATTGCAGCGGTGTCGGGTCTAGTGTTTTCGAGTGCGCAATCCAATCCAAGCGTGACAGCTGACGCTGCGATTGTAATGGGTGCGGCGGCATGGAACGGGCGGCCTTCGCCTGTATTACAGAGCCGGTTGGATTATGCCGCGCAATTGTTCCTTCACCAGCAAGTGAAATGGGTTGTCGTCACTGGCGGCACCGGGGATAACGATTGGACCTCCGAGGGGGCGGTGGCAGCCGCCTATTTAATTCGACTAGGTTTACCTGAGACAGCAATTATCAAAGAGACGCAAAGTCGCAATAGTTATCAAAATTTATGTTTGATCGCGCCGACTTTAAAGCAATTGTCGATTGAGACGCTTGCGGTGGTCACCGATCCGCCTCACGTGTATCGCAGCGCGTCAATTGCGCGAAGTTTGGGCTTTAAGGCCAAACCTGCTCCTATCGACCGCAGCCGCTTTGATAGTTTTGATTCGCTGATGAAATTTTATTTGCGTGAGATTTGGTATGCCTCTACCAGCTTTTTCGTTAACCATGGAAAGGGCTGTTAAACGATACGTGACCTGATTCGAGATATGCTGATTCGTATTTAACGTTTCCCCCTTTTGCGCCGAAACTTAACCAATACAAAATGGGAACTTTCGCGTGCATTCAGCTCGTAATGAGGCTTTGGAATCGGAGTCCTGGCCAAATTACACTCAAAAGGACATGATGTCCGCACTAAAAACAGTCTATCTGATTGTTGCCGTTGGCTGCCTGTTTTTCAGCGCGGTCTATTTCCACTTTGAGATGAATTCACTGGCAATTTTGCTCAGCGCGATTGGTGGTGCGTGTGTCTTGGGCTTGCTCGATTTTCGAATGCATTGGATGTCGGTTGACTTGTCGCGGCTCTTGGCTTTATCCCTAACCACCGCTGCAGTGGTGATCAGCAACGCCGGTATCCTAAAATTTTCGGACGCCTCCTTGCCCTACCTGATGGGCGTCCCGATTGTCGCTGCGGTTTTGTACAGCATACGCGCTGGTGTATTGGCGATGGTAGCGAGCATGTTGGCATGTCTTATTTTGCAAAGTCAGTTTGTCGCTGGTTGGGTGCAAACACCCACACTAACTCTGTCGCAGGTCTCCGCCATTGAGCTAATTTTGGAGCTGGCGTTTTTCCCGTCGATTGGGGCATTGTTTTTTTGGTCCCAGGCACGGTTACTGCGTGTTTCCCAGCGTCTGCGCCGTGATGGCCATGTGCTTAAGGTTCAGAAAAAGACAGTGGCGCAGAACAATCGCGATCTTAAAGACATTGTCTTTAGTGTCACGACAGAAAGTAATCGATTGACAGAGCATGTTGCCGAGCTAGATTTGTTGTCGGATCAAATGGTGCAAATGTCGAAACATTCAGCGGCCGGTATGAATATGCTGAATCAAAATATTTCTGCCTCGCAGTATGCGACCCATGTATTGAAGTCAGACTTCAATGGCTGGTGCGTCAAGCTCGAACATATCCACAAACGCTCGATTTTGGCTTCTACCCGCGTGGGGGAGGGCTTGCAATTGGTCGAGCAAAGTTATGCGGCGATGGCCAAAATTTCGATTGCCAACGACGAAGTGAAGCAGTGTTTGAGTAACCTCGACAAACTTGCAACTCGCACGACTCTGTTAGCATTTAATGCAGCGATCGAAGCCGCTCGAGCTGGCGACACTGGCACTGGCTTTGCCATAGTAGCCAAAGAAATAGGAGAGCTTGCGGCAGAGAGTAAGCGGATGTCTAGCTTAGTCGGTCGGAAAATCGACTTGGCAGTCAGTGTCGTCGCGGAGGGTAACGGTGCTGTCGATCAAGCTGTAAATGCCTTGAATGATATCAATGCCATTGCAAAGCGTGTATCTCGTTCGGTCGATGGCTTGGCCAGTGACATTCGGCAGCACTCGACAGCTGTCTCCGCCATCTTTGATCATGGTGAACGCATTGCTTCGGAAGTTGAAGAGAGTGTCGATCAAGGGCAACAATTGGAGGTTGGTGCGGAGCGGCTAAGGCATACCGGTGGGGAAATTCAATCTATCTCTGAGCGACTAAAAGGGACCGTGACCAGTCATCGTCAAATTGAAGTGCCCACCGCATAGGTGGACACTTCGAACTGTCTGCGATCAGACCAGTTCGGCAACTTCAGCAGCTTCTTCGGCAAGCTCTGCCTCCGAGGCTTTCATTTTCTCTGCATAGAAGTCGTTCACCTCAAGTCCTTGAACGATTTCGTATTTGCCATCTTTGCAAGTACATGGGAAAGAGTAGATCAGACCTTCTTGGATGCCGTAGCTGCCATCGCTAGGAATGCCCATGCTCACCCAATCGCCTTCGTCGGTGCCCAGTACCCAAGAGCGGATATGATCGATTGCACCATTTGCCGCTGAGGCGGCTGAAGAGGCACCGCGTGCCTCAATGATTGCAGCACCACGCTTTGCCACGGTGGGGATAAAGGTTTCGCGCGCCCAAGTTTGGTCGACCAAACCAGGTGCGGCTTCGCCGTCGACGGTGCAGTGAGAAATATCTGGCACCTGTGTGGTTGAGTGGTTGCCCCAGATAATCATGCGCTTAACGCTAGACACTGGCTTGCCAGTTTGTGCAGCCAGCTGGCTCATGGCGCGGTTGTGATCCAGACGAGTCATCGCAGTGATGTTCTCTGGCTTAATTTTCGGTGCATTGGCGCGCAAGATGTAGGCATTGGTGTTCGCTGGGTTACCGACGACCAATACTCTGCAGTCTGGGTTGGCGTTTTCAGATAGGGCGTTGCCCAAGGCGCTGAAAATCTTGCCATTGTCTTTCAGAAGGTCTGCGCGTTCCATGCCTGGGCCACGTGGCTTAGCGCCGACGAAAAGCGCAACGTCAGCGTCTTTGAACGCAACATTTGGATCGTCGGTTGCCACGATGCCAGCCAACAATGGGAACGCACAATCGTCCAGTTCCATTACGGTGCCATTCAGACGATCCATCGCTTGCGGGACTTCGAGCAACTGCAGGATGACTGGTTGATCGGTGCCAAGCATGTCACCAGCTGCAATTCTGAAAAGCAATGAGTAACAAATTTGTCCGGCTGCGCCTGTAATGGCTACGCGCATTGGTGATTTCATGAACGTTCCTTAAGTCTTGATTGGAGTGTTTTATGTCGCCGTCGGGATATTCTGATTGCGACGACTAGCTGCGTATTATCGCATGCAACTATCTACTATGGAATAGATTTTGGGCACTGCATCGAAATGCTCTGCGTCATTGCAGGGCCATGAATGACTAATTAATTGTTTTTATTGACTTTAGTGAAGGTGAAGGTCGCTTTCGTTTTGTTGTTAAGGATCTCGTCAGTCTTGAATCGGAAGTGTTACAATATGGGATTGTTTTGTGGATCTTTATCAATGCGTTGCCCCTATTGCGGTGCTCATGAAACCAAAGTGGTGGATAGTCGAGTGGCCGGAGACATGGACCAGATTCGCCGCCGCCGCGCGTGCGAAGAGTGTGGTGATCGTTTTACCACCTTTGAAACGGCCGAACTGACCATGCCGCGAGTGGTGAAAGCCAATGGGGCGCGAGAAGCATTTGATGAAACCAAACTTCGTGCAGGTATCCAAACGGCACTCGAGAAACGTCCTGTTTCGGTCAACGATATCGAAACCGCAATATCCCGTATCAAGCGTTCCATTGTCAGGCTCGGCGAGCGTGAAATCTCGGCGCGTATTGTGGGGGATTTGGTGATGGAGCAATTGCGCAACCTCGATGAGGTAGGCTACATACGCTTCGCCTCGGTCTACAAAAGCTTCCAAGATGCAGAAGAATTTCGCGAGGTTTTGGAGCTCTTGCAGCGCAATCCTGGGCAGAAAACCGACAGTCAATTGCGCTTAATCGAGGATGCGGTGGCAGCCACTAAGGGCAGCAAGTCGTGACACACGAGCACTGGATGAATCTGGCGCTAGATCTTGCCCATGCAGCGCGTTTTTCCGCGACACCTAATCCATCGGTGGGCTGTGTTCTAGTGAAGGACGATCGATTGATCGGCGAAGGTGCGCATGTGTACGCCAATGTCGATCACGCTGAAATTGTCGCACTGAAAGATGCCAAACAAAAAGGTCACGACACCAAAGGTGCAACGGCCTATGTCACGCTGGAGCCCTGCGCGCATCAAGGGCGCACCGGGCCATGTGCGGCAGCTTTGCGTGATGCGGGCATTGCGACCTTGATTTATGCCACCGCCGATCCGAGTGATCAAGCTGCGGGCGGCGCGGCGCAGTTAGCAGATGCCGGGGTAGAGGTCATTCGCGGTGTCGGCGAGACACGGGCGCGTTGGATACATCGTGGTTTTTTGAAGCGAGTATCAAGTGGTAAGCCTTGGGTGCGCGCGAAAATGGCGTGCTCTTTGGATGGGCGTACTGCACTACCCAACGGTGAAAGCCAGTGGATTTCTAATGTTGTCTCACGCACTGATGTGCAGTTTCAGCGGGCGGAGGCATGCGCAGTGTTGGCGGGCGTTGGTACGGTGCTGGCCGATGATCCGTCTTTGAACGTGCGCTTGAGTGACATTGAGCTGGGCGTGGATACTGTCCGCCAACCGCTAAGAGTCATCACTGACGCCAAGGGCTTACTAACAGGGTCCGAGAAATTGTTCTCACTCGAGGGCAACGTTAGGATTTATACCCGTTTGGCAGATTACCCGCTTAAGCGTCCAAACTTATCGATCGCCACACAATCGCCTGGTCCCGGTCAGGGGCGTCAGCTCGATCTTGGTTATGTATTGGACGACCTCGGTACGCATGGCATCAATTTTGTTCATCTTGAAGCGGGCGCAAAGCTGGCTGGTGGCTTTTTGCAGTCGGGTTTGGTGGATGAGCTTGTTGTTTACCTTGCGCCAAAATTAATGGGACACAGAGCCTTTCCAGCATTTGAAATCGGAAGTCCAAACGCAATGGCCGACCTAAGCCGATGGTCACTTCACGATTGCACTCAGTTTGGCGATGATCTCAAACTGACCTATTTGGCGGCTGATTGATGTTTACCGGTATTGTGCAGGCGCGCGGACGTCTTCAGAGACTCACTAAACATGGTGTCGACGCCACTGTGGTGGTTGCGCTGGGCGAACTGGCAGATCAGACGATTGCGCTGGGTGATAGTGTGGCCACCAATGGGGTTTGTCTCACGGTCACTCGGCTGGACTCCGGTTGTTTTGAAGCAGAAGTCTCTGCCGAAACACTTAAGCACACAGCGCTTGGCGGACTATCGGTGGGTGCGCCGCTCAATTTAGAGCTGGCAATGCAGCCAACTTCCAGATTTGGCGGTCACATTGTCAGTGGGCATGTTGATGGGGTGGGCGTGATTTTAGAGGCTCGTCCCGATGGTCGCTCGACACGTTGGCAGATACAAATGCCACAGGAAATTGCACACTATGTGGCGCACAAGGGATCGATCACCATCGATGGCGTAAGCCTAACCGTTAACACGGTGGGTAACGACTTTTTTGAGGTCAATATTGTGCCACATACGGCAAATAACACGCTGTTTGACACTTACAAGGTTGGGCATCGAGTCAATCTCGAAGTCGATGTGGTGGCGCGCTATTTGGAGCGGCTTTTGTCGGCTCGACAATCGCCCCAATCACTCAGCTATGACACTTTGCTAAACGCAGGATTTGTAAAGTAATTATGTTCAGTCCGGTAGAAGACATTATCGACGATATTCGTCAGGGCAAAATGGTCATCATTGTCGATGATGAAGATCGTGAAAATGAAGGCGATTTATTGATGGCATCGGTGCACACACGGCCCGAAGACATCAACTTCATGGCGCGTTATGGACGCGGACTGATTTGCCTGACCTTGACCCGTAGCCGCTGTGAACGCCTCAATTTGCCAATGATGGTAAGAGACAATCAAGAGCAATTTTCGACGGCATTCACGGTGTCAATTGAAGCGGCGGAGGGCGTGACCACCGGAATATCTGCGGCCGATCGTGCCAAGACCATCCAAGCCGCAGTCGCGCCCGATGCCACGGCGGCGAGTGTCGTACAGCCCGGACATATATTTCCATTAATGGCGCGTCCAGGTGGCGTGCTGGAGCGAGCCGGGCACACCGAAGCGGGCTGTGACTTGGCGCGTTTGGCAGGTTTGGAGCCGTCGGCGACCATTGTCGAGATTCTCAATGAAGATGGCACCATGGCACGCCGTCCAGACCTCGAGAAATTCGCGGCGGAGCATGATCTTAAAATTGGAACCATCGCGGATTTAATACGCTACCGTGCCCAAAAAGACCCTGCGGTGGAGCGTTTTGCCGAAACCGAGCTCGAGACCGCGCATGGCAAATTTCGCCTCGTTTCCTATCAAGATCAGGTGCGACACAATATTCATTTTGCGCTGGTCAATGGCGCGATTGACAGCAGTAAGCCCGTCACGGTTCGGGTGCATGTCGAGAATATCTTTACTGATGTTCTAGGCGGTGTGTACACCGGAGAATGGCCATTTGATGATGCGCTGGCGCGTGTGGCGCAATCTGAGCAGGGCGTTTTGGTGGTGCTGCGCAGTCACTCTGATCGAGATTCAATTGTACGCGAGATCGAGTCGCGTATCGCACAAGCAGGTCGGCGGGAATGGACTGCCGATGATGATCGAACATCGGGCATTGGCGCTCAAATTTTGGCGGATCTCGGCGTGCGCGATATGCAGCTGATGACGGCACCAAAAATTTACCATGGGCTGTCTGGCTACGGCCTAAATGTTCAAGAATTTATTACGAGGGATGACTCATGACTCACTCATTGGCAGGCAATGCCTATTTGTCGGCATCGAAGCCGGTTTTGATTTTGGTGGGCCGTTTCAATGGCTTTATCAATGAAAGTTTGTTGGAAGGTGCAATCGACGCATTGACGCGCTCTGGCATGAATAGCGATGACATTACTGTCGCTCGTGTGCCTGGGGCTTACGAGCTACCATTGGCGGCGCAAGCGGGTTTGGCAACGGGCAAGTATGCGGGCGTCATTGCGCTTGGCTCTGTGATTCGTGGGTCAACTGCACACTTTGAATACGTCTCTGGTGAGTGCGCCAAGGGGCTGTCCAAGGTTCAGCTCGACTCTGGAAAGCCGGTTGTGTTCGGGGTATTGACCACCGATACCATTGAGCAGGCCATTGAGCGAGCCGGTACCAAAGCGGGCAATAAGGGCGCCGAAGCGGCCATGACCTTTATTGAAATGACTAACTTGTTGGATCAGTTTTAATGTCCAGACGTGCACGGCATCAAGCCCGCTACAAAGCGGTGCAAGCCATTTATCAAGCTGACTTGGGCCAGAACTCGGCCACAGACCTCTGCCAACAGTTTCGACAGTTTCAAGATATGAACGACTGTGACCATGAGTTTTTTGATCTGTTGGTTCGCGGCGTGCTCAAAGAGTCTGCAGCGCTAGATGAGGCGTACGGACAGCATTTGGATCGTACGGTTGAAGAGCTCGACCCGATTGAACGCAGCGTTTTGCGATTGGCCGCTTATGAGCTGAAGTTCGAATTCGAAACACCGTATAAAGTGGTCATCAACGAAGCCGTCGAACTGACCAAGACCTTCGGCGCAGAAGGTGGGCATAAATACATCAATGGCGTGTTGGATAAAACGGCAAAAACCTTGCGCCCGCTAGAGGTGCGTTAGTCTTTGCGCGAGTTTGAGTTTATCGACGATTTGATGCGCAGGAGCGTTGCACATCCTAACGTTGAGGTGGGCATCGGCGATGATGCGGCGGTGCTCAAGCTCGATTCTAAACGTCTGGTTGTCACCACAGATACCATGGTGGAGCATGTTCACTTCTTCAGTGAAACACCCGCCGCTTGCATCGGTCATAAACTTGTGCAAATGAATGTGTCTGATCTAGTGGCGATGGGCGCAAAACCCAAATTTGCCACCTTAAATTTATCGCTCCCGAGCATGTCCTCTGACTGGCTCGAAGCATTTATGAGTGCTCTGAATTCGGCGTTATCTGTGGCGGATTGTGTTTTGGTTGGTGGTAACACCACATCGTCGGCACAAATGCATCTGGGCTTAACCGTGTTTGGCGAGCCGTTGTTTTCAAAGCCTTTGCTCAGATCGACGGCCTCGGTGGGTGATGTCATTGCGGTCAGTGGCAGTCTTGGCGGCGCTGCGGCAGTGTTGAATCAGCTTTACGAGTTGCCCATTGAGCTGCGCGCCTTGGACAACCCGGATTACACAGCCTGGCACCGACCCACGGCACGGCTGGATTTGCTGGCAAGCTTGGCAGAGGCGACGTCGATGATCGATATTTCTGATGGGCTGTTGCAGGATTTGGCGCATTTATGCCAGCAAAGTCGGGTAGGCGCTGAATTAATTTCTGCGTCGATACCGGTGACGGATAATGCCACATTGAATGACGCGCTTCATGGTGGAGAGGATTACCAGTTGCTCGGAACATGGCGCGATTTATCAGTCGTGCCAACGGGTTTTCGGGTGATTGGCCGATGTGTGAGCGAAGAACGTATCTTGCTGGATCAGCAAGTCATTGAACCGAAAGGATGGGACCATTTTCATGGGGCGGAATCCAACAATTAGCGATTTAAAGCATCCTTGGATGTTTTTGGCATTGGGCGCGGGCTCTGGTCTTGCACCGAAGGCACCGGGCACCTTTGGCACTGCTGCATTCTTGCTGGTCGCGCCGTGGTTTGTTGCGTGGTCTTTACCGCTACAGCTCGTCTGCGTACTGGTGCTGTGCGTGCTCGGAACCCTAGCGGCAGATCGAGCGACCAAGCGGCTCGGCGTGCATGATCATGGTGCCATCGTGATTGATGAATGGGCTGGAATGGCGATTGCCTTAATGGCCGCGACCAGCGCGTTTGAGATTGCGGTAGCGTTTGTGGCGTTTCGCATTTTCGATATCATCAAGCCACCGCCGATCGGTTGGGTCGATCAACGTGTTCAGGGTGGCTTGGGAATTATGCTGGACGATCTAATTGCTGGCGTCTTTGCCTTGCCAGTGGTGATGCTGGCAAGCGGCATTTTCTAAAACTTGCAATACACGCCGACGGTTGCTGCGTAGGCGTCTTCATCCCAACTGACCAGTTCAGCGACGACACCATAGCGTTGATTGATGCTGGCTTCTAAGCCGACACCTGCGCCGACGTGATACGCATGGGTGACTTTGACATTCTCGGTATCACTACTGACGCTCAAGTGGCCGGTGAGGACTTTAGCGGTTAGGTTGACACGCTCATTCAGCGCAATGCGTTTACCGATGGCAATATCAAACGTTTGATAATCGACATTCATATCTCGCTCGAATGTCGGTGAGCCAAGCGTGGTGAAACTAAAATCGAAAAAGGTTGTTTGACCGAGTTCTGAGCGCGAGGTGATCGAGACACCTTCTGTCGAAATGTGGTCTTTGATGTCGGTAACGGTTTTAGGTGACAGGTGTGCAATCGGCAGTGCTGCCTGCAATTGAAACCCGTGTTGCGGTGCGGTGTCACCCGCGTTGGCAGTTGCGGCACCCGCGAGAACAGCCGCAGTGAGTATGGCTTTAATTTCCACGTCAACAATTTGTATAGTTCTAATTGTATAAACATAACAGAGGCAGCGGGTTTTCGCCAGAGATGTTAACCTGTTGACTCGAAAGGTTTTTGCTTACTTTGTCTAATGGTTCAGCTGGAGGGGGCGATGAAGCATATTTTAATACTGGTTGGTTTACTGGCCGGTGTTTCGTTATCGGCGCAGGATGGCGTGCTCAATCCCGAAGAGCTTTCAGTCAACCGTGTGATGGACAATGTCGAACACGGACGCCTAGATATGATGACCTGTGCGTCTGGTTATTTTATTACCAAGGCCGGTCAGCATGTGAAAGCGCGTGCGTTATTCGAGGCTTGCGCGGAAGCAGGTTACACCGGTGCGATGACTTGGATGGCACAGCTTGACGCCAATGGTTATGGCGATGTTTACAGCCCAGAATCCATGGCGAAGTGGGATCTGATGGCAGCGCAAGGTAGCGACCCCAATGGCCTGTTCAATTATGGGCTGGATCTACTGCGTGGTCACGGTGTGCTGCAGGATGAAGAGCGCGGTATGGCGTTTATTGATCGTGCAGCAGAGCTCGGGCTAGCCATTGCGAAGACATTGCAACAGGCGGAGTATGATCTGGATGTGGTGACGCCCGATGCCGACAACTGGAAATATCAGCCTTTATTGAATTAGCCCTGTGTGCCTTGAAGGCGCTGATTTGATGATTTATGCGCTGTCAGGGTTGGTATACACAGCGTGTCATTTGTGCGCTAGAACATAGGTTGTCACGTTGCCGAGTGAGCTGGCGTCAATCAAAAACGCCTTGGCAAAACCACTGTCCTTTTTCGCAATATATCCAGCGTTTAGTGCCGTTGCTGTCTTGGTCGATGGTGTAAATTCGGCGTTGATCATTTAACCACCAACCGCTTTCTAGGTATTCAGTGTGGTGACTGCCCTGAGGAGCGCAGATCGGCTTGGCATTTGGATAGAAGCCAACGGGGCGTTGTAGGCCCAATGGCATCACATAAGCCGGCGGTTTTGCTGACGTTTCCAGCTGCTGTTCAGGGCGATGATCATCGTATAAGCACAGTGTACAGACTGACTCTGTGCCAAGCCGGTTGCGTATTAGGTCGATTAAACCGTTTTTTTCAGTGCGTTGCTGATTGCGGTTAAGCAATAAATCTTGGGTTTTAGCTTCGTAGGCTTGCAGTTGCCCGGCATCAAGCGACACGCCGTCGACAGGGCTTTCTAAGGTGACTGTCTCCAAGCGTTGTTGCCATAAACTTTGTAATTGTGCGGCATTCTGTGTGGCTTCAGAGAGTGATAGCTGGATACGCGTGATTGGATGGCAATTGCGGCGTCCTTCATGGTGCAGTGCAAGTTCACAGCTAATGCAGGCTTGTTGGCGTAGGCGTAGAAATGCACATAAGTCATTGATTAAACGAGCCAGTACAAAACGCAGCGATTGCGTGTTGTCGACGCTTTGTTGCAGTGAAATTTTGCTGGAAAACGTTTCTTCGAATCCCAGTGCAGTAGGCAAGGTTTGGGTCTCGCCTAAATACAGTTGTTTGAACTCGAGCAGGCGCTTATCAAAACGTCTGCTGAGCGAGCGTTGATCTAAGGCAAACCATTGGCCGACTTGATGAACGCCCATGGCCTCAAGACTGTCTGCCAGTGAAAGAGGCAGCACTTCGGTGACCAAACGTTGTTCTAGCCATTGTTTGTATTCCTTTGCATCCATTTGCCAGGCTGTATTTGCATAACGTGCGATCAGCGTGCTGGCATGGGGGTGGGGGCCAAGTCCGAGCCTAAAGCACAATCCCAACGAGCTGAGTAACTCGCGAAGTTTATCCAGTAGAGGGTCAAAACCGCCGAACAGTGATTCGCTGGCACCAATTTCGACCAATAAGGTTTCTGAGTCGTAGCAAATGACTTCTGAGGACATGGATTGCAGCTGGATGGCAATTGAATGTTGGAATTCTTGCTCGATCTCTGGGCGCTGCTCGATAAAGCGTGCACTGGGTGCAATGGCCTTGGCGCGATCTAATGTCTGGCCCAATTCAATTCCCACCTGCAGCGCGGTCTTATTGGCGCTGATGACGGCGCTTGGTTTCTGACGCCTGACGATCACCACTTCAATCTCATGCATTTCGCTTTGCGTTATACAGAGCTGATCAAGCTGAAGTTGCGGGGTGAATATTCCCAACCAGCACTTACGGCGTGCTGACTTGCTGTGGTGTGTGCTCATGGTCGAGCGAGGCGGATGTGTTTTGAGCCGACCAATGCTTTGGCTTTGATCAGTTCAAGGTGTAATTCGGTGTTAGAGGCGTCTATGCACAAGCGCAAATTGGCGTGCGAGCTTTGATGGCGGTGGGCAGCTGGGCGAAAGCAAATCGTGGTGCACTGGCCTTGTTCAGAGGCCAATTGGGCGCGCCTTTGGGTTTTGGGCGTCGCTTGTGGGTTCCAGCAGAGCACCATCGATGCTGAGCCTTGTTTGGCAGATTGTTCAATGCTCCATTGCAAGTCTTTGTCTGTGCTTGGGAGAATTAGAAGGAGGTTATCGAGCTTGACGCCCGCATAGACCAGTGCTGGCGCATATGGCGTGTAAGGCGGGTTGATCAAGGCCACAAGGGAATGTTGCGAAACAGAGGCAACCATGGGCAGGCATAAGCTCAATCCACCAACACCATAAACGCCCATAATCTCGCTAAGTGCGTGTGCCGGAAAGCCGCCACCGGGGATGGCTTGGTCTAAGGCGGGATGACCGCTTGGAATAGAGGGGTGTTCTGTGGGGTGATGCTGGCCGCGCCAAATATGGCGCGAGCCCTGCAACAGTGGTGTGAGCGCATCCATGATGAATGGCTCAATGACGCAGCACTCCGACATACAACCCTTCGATATTGAACGACTCATCGCGAAGGTCAACTTTGATGATGTTGTAGTCGTCGTTTTCGGGATGTAGGTGGATGCGAGTGCTATCAACGCGTTCAAAGCGCTTGACGGTGACTTCTTCGCCGATGCGCGCCACCACAATTTGGCCATTGCGCACTTCTTGTGTGCTGTGTACGGCCAATAGATCTCCGTCCAAAATGCCCACATTAATCATACTGTCACCCTTGACGCGCAAAAGGTAATTGGCCGGTGGGTGAAAGAAACTGGGGGGAATTTGGCAGGTATCTTCGATGTGCTGCTCTGCCAAAACCGGCGATCCTGCGGCGACACGACCAATGATGGGTAGACCGTCGATTTCGGGGTCATTTGCGGCGCTAAGCTGAGCACACTCGGGGACGTGCTCGGCAGCCTCTGGCAGGAGTTGTATGCCGCGTGAGGAATTGGCTCGCAATTCGATTAGCCCTTTTTTGGCCAGTGCTCGCAGGTGCTCTTCGGCAGCATTGGCCGATTTGAAGCCAAAATGTTCGGCAATTTCGGCCCGAGTAGGGGGCATATTGCGATCTCGCATGTAGCGGCAGATGAGCTGCATGATTTCACGTTGTCTAGGTGTTAGGCCACGCATGGGCAACCTCTGAGAATTCTGTTGCCATAACCTTACAATAAACTGTTTATTTGTCCAGTGCTTTTTGGGGTGCTAGTCCAAAATTGCACAGATCAACTGATTTTTCTTACAGCCATTGCCACGCCTAAGCCGCCGCCGCTGGCAATAGCGCAAAGGCCCAATTGATTGAAGTTGAGCCGATGAAACTGGGAGGCCACCAAGATCGCGCCGGATGCGCCAATTGGATGTCCGCGCGCCAGTGCACCGCCTTGGCGGTTGGTTTTGTCATTCGGAAGTTGCAGCTGTTGTCGATTGAACATGGCTTGAGCGGCGAAGGCTTCCATGAGCTCGATGTCATCGTATTGTGATGGCAAAAGTCCGAGCTGGTGAACCGCTTGGTTAAGCGCGGCTGGCGGGCATTCTGCGTCACCTTGTGCACTTGAAAAGGCTTCGATTTGCAGCACATTTGGCGGCAGGTTCGGCGGTAGTTGTGAGCGACGGGTCATTAACACCAATGCTGCAGCATCTGCGCTCAGGGCGGTGGTGCTGCTATCGACACGATAGCCTTGATGCTCTGCCAAGCTTGGCGTTCTGGCACATAAGCGGCGTTGTAGTTCGCGAGTGGCAGGGTCTTGATCGATACCGTTGATCGCGGTGATGTCGTGGCGTTGGTTTGCGGCATGCTGCGAACGTCGATGGCTTTCGATGGCGTAATCCCACTGCGCTTCGTTGGTATAGCCGCATTCGGCTGCCAGTTCGGCGGCAGTCTGCGGCATATCAGGGTCTCGCCCGGGGCTAAATCGTGGTCGGTCATAGAAAGTGGGGGGGGAGGTTGGGTAGGCGCGAAGTGGACGTGTACTGGCGCTTTCTACACCGCCTGCCACCACCCAGTTGGCTTGGCCACTTTGAATCATGGCTGCGCCAAGGCCGATGGCACTGAGTCCACTGGCGCACTGCATATCGACGGTTTGTGCGGGGCAGTGTATGCCCGCCATCAGCGCCATCAGTCTTGCAGGGTTGCCGCCGCCATAGAGTGCATTGCCGATCACAAGATGATCGATTTTGGGTGTTGGCTTGTCAGCCAGCAGCGCACGGAGAATCTCGGCGCCAAGGCTAGGCGCATCGAGTGATTTAAAAGCACCGTGAACCGGCACAACGGCACTTCTTGTGGCCGCCACAATGACGCAGGGGTCTTCAGAGGGCGCCATAGTTGATCTTTCCACTGGCAAGCTTGGGAAGAGCGTCGGCGATGTGTATGTGTACGCTGCGATAAGCCTCGCCAAGCTCTGTAACGAGGTGTTGTTTGAGTGCTGCGACTGAGGCGCTACTGACAGCATGGGCCGTCACCCGCTGGCCTCTCAGTGGGTCGTCGTAATGTTTGACGGCCACTTGAATGACCGCGGCGTGTTTTTGCAGCGCTGCTTCGATTTGCGCGGGGTAGAGGAGTTTGCCCGCGACCTTGATGGCATCGATTCTGTGAAAAATGTCCAGTTCACCGTTTTCGCGCAGCTTGCCTTGATCACCGACATAAATAAAACCATCTGTATCTTCTAATAGTTCCGCGTTGAGATAGCCAAGGCAACGTTGCGAGCTGCGTACCCAAATCTCATGGTCGTCACGAATTCGAATGTCGACGCCATCGAGCGGCAGGCCAACAGAGGATGGTTTGGTGCGGGTGAGATCATAGATGGATACAAAACTGAGCTCTGAAGCACCGTAAAAGCCCAAAAATTGAGTATTGGGCAGGACGTTTTGCCAAGTGTTTATTTGCGCGGTACTGATGGCGCTGCCGCCCAGCAGAATGACTTTGGGCGGCTGTTTGCTAAGCGCTTGATAGCACAGTTCTAGGTGGGTTGGTGTGCCGACCCAGACATCCGCTGCAAGCGAATCAAAGTGCACCGATTTACCCCGATGCAGCGCCCATAACGCAAAAAATACCCCCATTGAATGTGCCGCGCCTGTGGCCACGGCAATGCTTGGGTACGTTCCCACGAAACGATCTAGGTGTTGATAGCTTTGTAGCCAAGAGGCTTCGTCACGAAAAAAACACTTTGGCGTACCAGAGGAACCCGAGGTGAAACTGGCATAAAACGCAGTGTGCAAAGCGGGGTTTTGAATGGACGGTTGGCCGACTTCGGTGGCCGAGAGCGTTTTGGCGAGTTGTTCTGCGGCGGCTTGCTGATCTAGCCCAAGTAGATAACAAAAGCCATCGCGGCTGGCTTGGATTAGGCGGGCAAGGTGCTCAAGCCACTGGCTCGTTTGGCTGTATACCAAGCTTGGGCCGTCACGATGTTGCGGCAAACTTGCCACCTGATCGGCCAGTGCTTGATAGGTGACGATCTGATGATCGCTCTGGATCGCCGCTGTGCTGGGCGCGTGTTTGGCCCAGTGTTGTAAGCGCGCGTGGTGAGCGCCCTGCATCGGTTTTAGGCTCGGCCGGTTAGGCACGGCCGGTTAGGCTCGGCTGGCAACAGCGCTAGGCAGGCCACGCATGGCCGCGGCCGTAATCATCACGCTGGCCGCCACTTTTAACAAATCACCCGGAATAAATGCGCCCATCACGGTGACCGCTTTGACGATGTTTGCCCCAGTCACCAGCATAAAACCGCCAATGCCACAGATATAAAGTCCCACAATACCGCCGAGTGTTGTTGCAAGCGCAGTGGCGACGTAAATATTGAAAGACTTAAACCACTGCATCAACAATCCAGTAAGGCCCGCTGCGATGGGAAAACCGACAACAAACCCCGCTGTGGGCGAGCTAAATACGGCCAGTCCACCACGGCCGCCTGCCAGTAAAGGCATGCCAATGGCCACCACAAAAATAAACAGCATCGCCGCTAAAAATCCATTGCGTGCACCGAGAAATACACCTGCCAACATAATACCGAGGCTTTGTGCGGTAATGGGCACGCCGGTGGGTAGCATCATAGAAGGCATAAAGCCAAGGGCGGCGATCAGTGCGGCAAACAGGGCGATTGAGGCGATGTCTTTAGAAGGTGTCATTGGGCTAAGTCTGAAGGTTTGTCGAGATTTTAAGGCTTTTCGCGGTGTGTTGCGAGATGTAAGCGATTGCTCAATGCATCGCCGACCTGTCTAGCCAGTAAGAGTGTTTGGATAATCAACGGGGTCATCAGGTGCCAGTGCCAGCGGCTATTTTGACCATTGAAGTGGCGGGTATGGTATGCGGCGGTCAGCTGCTCATTTTTGCGAAGAATATCGGGGATAAATCGCAACATTAAGCTGATACCGAGCGACAGTGTGCGGCTAGAGGGCAAAAACGGTACCCAATCCAGTGGCTTGAGCACCGTTTGGAAAACGTCTAACAGCTCATCGAGCGGCGTGCTCATGTTCAATAGGTTGGCCATCAAAATCAATGCAATGATTCGCAGCGATAGCGTCAACGCCACCAGCCAGCCTTGGTCAATCAACACCCAAACCACAAATAGCGCCAAAAATGGCCCCAGCGAGAGAAATTTGCGCATTTGCGCTCTGCCGTGCTCGCCGTAGTACACATGGCCATAGATGGCCAAGACGGCCATTATCGCGTTGAGCGCGATATGATTGAGCACAATCACAACAAGGCTCAATCCCAGCAAAGCTGCGAGCTTGACCCCTGGGCTAAGGCGATTGAGTGGATGGTCTGCAGGGCGATAGAGACTAATCACGATCTAGTTGCGCCCTGCAAAATGTCTCGTACTGCGACAAGACATCATCGGCTGGCCCGTGGGCCTTGAGCGTGCCTTCGTCAAGCCAAAGCACCTGATCGCAGTAGCGTAGCTCGCTTGGCTGATGACCGATGTGAATGCTCGGTACCGCAAGCGCTACAATTCGCTGTTGCATCCGCTGTTGCTGCACCCAGTCAAGGGCAGAAAAGGGCTCGTCGAACACGATGAGTTCAGGGGTCATAATTAAAATGGCGAGTAGACACACCAATTGCTTTTGACCTTCGGACAACTCGGCAACAGGCGCGTCGGCAATTGAACTTAATTGGTGTTGCTCTAGCAGTTGCATCGCTTGAGCATCGGCGAGTGTTTTGTCGAGACCACTTTGCACCAGCCCAAAGCGAATATCTTCGCGCACGGTGGGCATCAACAGCTGATGATCTGGATTTTGAAAGACATAGCCGACGGCGCAGTCGGTGCTGGGCTTGTGATCGAGCGTAATACCCCCTTCGGTTGGGGTTTCCAGTCCAGCAATGAGCCGCAGCAATGAGCTTTTGCCACTGCCGTTGAGGCCAATGACACCTAGACGCTGAAATGTGATCGCCCCACACAAGTCACGCAAGGCCGGGCGGGCATGTCGAATCAGCGTGAGGTGGTCTAGGTGAAGATGCAAGTGAATCGAGGTGTAATTAAAACGCCATTATATCCCTGCTATGCTTGCACAGAACACAAAACACCCCCAAATCTGAGCGATGATTGAAAAACTAATGAAATGGCTCGGTGCAGACGCCGGCCAAGCAAAGCCCAGTATTGATACCAAGCGCGCAGCCACAGCATTGCTGTTGGAAATTATGGCTGCCGATCAAAGTTGGGACGATCGTGAGCGACAAAAGATATTCGAGTTGCTACAAGACGAGCTCGGCGTATCGGCAGAAGACTGCCAAACCTGCCTAATAATGGCGGAGCAAGATCATGCTGATTCAAATGATTTATACCGCTACACGCGAGTCATCAACGATCACTATGGTGAAGACGAAAAGTTCAAATTGGTCATCTTGTTGTGGAAAGTGGCCTATGCCGATGGAGATTTAGATCGCTTCGAGGAACATCTCATCCGTAAAATCGCCGATCTAATCTATGTGCCGCACAAAGATTTTATCGCCGCCAAGCTCCATGCGCAGCGCGATCTTTCTTAATCTATGTCGAATTATCCGCTCGGCGATGGGGTAGCGCCTTACATTCCTGAGCAGTCGCGTGACATTCGTCATATGGGCATTCGCCAAGTCGAACAGGCGCACTGGTTGGCGCCTCACCCGGCAGCGGAGCATTACCTGGCAAATAAAACTCAGCAGCGTATCTGTTTAGGCGACAAGGTGCATGCTTGCATTGAAGGGTATGAGCCATCTTTGGTCACAGTGGTGCGCTACATGCTGGATCACTTGGCGAAAGTGCATCGTCGCTCAGTTGCCATAACAGCGGATGAGCCTCTCGATGCATTTTGGCAGCTATCGCTCGCCTGCATTGAAGATATCTGTGTGATTGATCTATCGGCTGCACAGCCGATGTTTGTGGCGGGCTCATTGTGTGCACCCACCTTGTGGCGCTTAGAGGAGAAGCTCGGCACGTCGCTGTTGGCTTTGCATCAGCCGGTGCCAGCCTATGCCGATATGCTGGGTCGGCAAGTGGATCAATTCTTTTTGCGCTTAAAGCCTGGCCGTGTATTTCAACGCTACAACTACGGCCTTTCCAAAAGTGAGGCACTTTGCCAGCGGCAGCCTAGCGAGGGATGCTTTGAATTTTGGCGTACAGAGCAGCAATCGCTTGTGCGCGTGCCCAATTCAGATCTAGCACTGTTTACTATTCGCGTGCAGGTACACCACCACACTCAGCTCACAGAAGCCCAATGGCAGCAGGTTCAAGGGATGATGGCGGCGCAGCCCGAGGACATACGACGCTACAAGGGCATGGCTACAGACTAAGCGGTGTCAGCTGTTGCCCTTCTGGGTCAAAGTTGCTCGGCTGCAAGTAGCGCCGATATTCGGCTTCCATGTGGTGCCAGTCTTGATCAATGATCGAAAACCAACTGGTGTCGCGATTTCGACCTTTGTAAACAGTGGCTTGGCGAAAAGTGCCTTCGTATTGAAAGCCGAGTCGCTTGGCTGCATTAACTGATGGCATGTTCAAGCTATCGCACTTCCATTCGTAACGTCGATAACCGAGCGCAAAGGCATTTTGCATCATTAAAAACATCGCTTCGGTCGCCATGCGGCTGCGTTGAAGCAGCGGCGAGTAGGCGATATGACCGACTTCGATTGCGCCGTTGTTCGGCTCGATTCGAAGATAACTTGCCACGCCGATGGCGTCTTCGGTCGTTTGATCGACAATCGCAAAAAACAGCGGATCATCGGATTTAGCCGCTGCGCTGACCCACGCTTGATAGTTGTCCAAGGTGTCAAAAGGGCCATAGGGCAGGTAGCTCCACATCAAACCGGCCTGATCTTGGCGGTTGGCGTTTAATAACGCAGGGCTGTGATCGGCTCTGAGCGGCTCCAGACGCGCGTATCGACCGATCAACGGAGATTTACTCGGTTTGGGCGGCGGTGTCCAATTGACCAGTGTTTCGCCAAACTGGCGGTCAATATCGTTGCGGCTGCTCATAACTCAGTCCCTCAGGTAAAAACTGACTTTAGCAACAGATGCCAAGCCTTTACAATGACGGTTTTAAACGGAGTTGCTCTCAATGCTGGATTCAGCGGATTTTTCTTTGTTAGGGTCGACAGATCCGGCCTTAAACCGCGTGCTATCGAGCATTGCAAGTATTTGCGCAGATATCAAAGATCGCATTGCAGGCGCAGCGCATGTGGGTGAATTGGGACTGGCCGGTCAAGACAATGTTCAGGGCGAAGCGCAAAAAGCGCTCGATGTGATCGCCAATGATTTGTTTGTTGAATCACTCCTCGCCCACCCAGATGTGGCAGGGCTCGCCAGCGAAGAAATGGACGATGCATTGTGGGCAGAACACGATGGCGGCGAACTTTTGGTGGTATTCGATCCGCTAGATGGTTCGTCAAATATTGACGTCAATGTATCTGTCGGTTCAATTTTCTCAATTCTGCGGGTGCCCGCCAACTCGACGCACGATGCTGCCGCATTTTTACAGCGTGGCCGAGATCAACTGGCCGCAGGTTATGCGGTGTATGGCCCAGCGACGCAACTGGTGCTGTCGACTGGAAGCGGAACGGTGGGGTTTTCTTGGCACACAGGGCAGCAAAAATTTGCACCGGTCACCTCGCAATATCGGCTCAGCCAAGCTGCCAACGAATATGCGATCAACGCCTCTAACCAACGGTATTGGGATGCGCCGATTCAGCAGTATATTGCTGATTGCAACTTGGGTGAAACAGGGCCGCGTGGCAAGAATTTCAATATGCGTTGGGTGGCCTCGATGGTGGCAGAAATACACCGCATCTTGACTCGTGGCGGTGTGTTTTTATACCCGCATGATTCCCGTATGCCGGAAGGCCATGGCAAGCTGCGTTTGTTATACGAAGCCAATCCGATGGCGATGTTGATCGAGCAGGCGGGCGGGGATAGCTCCACCGGTATTCAAAAGATTATGGATATTGAGCCGACGGCGCTGCATCAGCGTGTACCGGTGATAACTGGTGCATGCGAAGAAGTGACAAAGGTTGAGTCCATGTATCGGCAGGGCAGCTGATTTTGGGGTAATTAGACAGCGTGCAACGCTTTGTTTTGCGCGCGTCTTGGTTGCACTGAAGATTTGACGATCCAATCCATGAGCTTATCCCACTCCTGATGCTCACGACGCCAATTGCCGGTCTTCGGCAGCTCAAGTATGCCAACACCTTGCTCAGCGGCTTGGTTATAGCCCTGAAAGTCATTTAGCTCGGCGATGATCGGGATATTGAGGGTTTTGAGAAACTTCTGCAAAGACAGATACATCTTGGTCTGGCTACGTACACGATTAGCGACCACACCCAGTTGGACGCCGTAATGTCGAGCTTTGCCAGTCACTAGCAGTTCGCCAATAAACTTGGCTGTTACACCCATATCAATGGGGGAGGGCAGCACGGGAATAACGATACAGTTAGAGCGCATGATGATCGAATGCAGGGCATCGCGATCGAGACCTGCCGCGGTATCGAACACCTGAAACGCCTCCTCTTTAGGAACCCCCATTTGATAGGCCTGAGTGACGCGTTGAACACGTCGACTGTGGGCCACAACACCATTGATTCTGGGCAAATCTAAAGAACGGTTTTGGAGCCACCGCGTAGCGGATTCAAAAGGATCGTGATCGACCAAAACTGCGTTATACTCACGCAGCGCAGCACATGCCGCGATATTCGTACTCAGTGTGGTCTTGCCGCAACCACCCTTGGCGTTAACCACCGAAACCTTATGCATTTCTCTCTCACTTGTTTTTTATATTTTTCCACCGCTGTGCGTATCTTATCGGCAAAAAACCGTCATTTAGCTGAAATGTGCTGCAAGTTTGACGGCGGTCACGCTAACCCATTTGAAGTAAGTGTGGATTCAGCTTTGACCTGCAATTGGTTGAGGACTGGTGCATGTTAAGCGCACTCATTTTCTCAATCGGGATCACCGCGCCCGTACTGTTAGTGATGATGCTGGGCTATTTGGCACGCCACCGCGGTTGGGTCGATGGGCACTTTGTGACGCAAGGGTCGACCATGGTGTTTAACGTTGGTCTACCAAGTGTGTTGTTTTTAAAAACCTCCCATATGGATTTTGCCGCAATCACGGGTGCATTTGATGTCATCGTGGTGGGTGCTTTGGCGACCGTCGGGGCCATATTGGTGATGTGGAAGGTATCGCCCCTGATTGCGCCGGCTCAGCATCAGCGTGGCGTCTTTGTGCAAGCCGCTTACCGCTCGAATATGGGGATCATGGGGCTGGCGACAGTGATGAATATGTATGGCGATATTGCGCTGCCGATTGCCGCGATTTATCTGTCGCTGATCACGATTTTGTACAACGTCTGTGCTGTGGCGGTGCTGTCGCTATCTAATCAATCTGCGCTCGAATTAAAGCCGGTGTTTAAACATATTGCGCTCAATCCGCTGATTCACTCGTTGTTGCTGGGAATCATCGCATCGGCGCTGAAGGTCGAATTGCCAGCAATTATAGTGGTGTCGCTAGAGTACTTGAGTGATATGGTTTTGCCGCTGGCACTGATTTGTATCGGTGCCAAGCTCGATTTGATTCGACTGTTGCGCCCGTCATTGATTGTATTTATCGGCTCGGCGGCCAAGCTATTGTTTACACCGCTGCTGGCGCTAGTGCTGGGCAAGCTTGCAGCGCTCGAGCCGATGGAGCTTGGCGTGTTGTTTTTGATGGCGTCTGCACCGAGCGCCTCGGCGAGTTTTGCAATGGCAAAACAGTTTGGCGGTGATGCGGAGCTTGCGGCGGACATGATTGCGGTGACGACGATTTTTGCCACCATAACGACCGCATTTGGTGTGTTTGTGTTGACACTAATCGGCTGGGTATGATCTCACTGACGGCTATGGTATTTGCACGCCGAACTCTCGCAGCAGTTGGCAAGTGCTGATCATGGGTAGGCCGATCAAGCTGCCAGGCTGTTCGCTTCGAATGGCGC
Source organism: Gammaproteobacteria bacterium (assembly GCA_013373515.1). Lineage (GTDB taxonomy): Bacteria > Pseudomonadota > Gammaproteobacteria > JABXHR01 > JABXHR01 > JABXHR01. The sequence continues at coordinate 38,032 of JABXHR010000090.1, forward strand.
TAAATAGGCTCACACCTAACCCTTCGGATTTAAAGCTACCTGCGCAGTCGTAGGGTTCTTCTGCGTGCAGATAACGGGTGATTTCGCCATCGCTGAGATCACGAAAGACAACCTCTACAACATCGATCACATGTCGCGTTGGCGCCCCATGTTTGGCAACGGCCACAGTGGTGTAAAAATGGCAAGTCTTGCCCGAGGCGCGGCGCAGCTGGGCGAATGCGGTGGCGAAGTCGCCAGATTTACCGTTGGGTATTCCGTCAATCTCTGCCACTTGATCGCTGCCAATCACCAGTGCGTCTGGGTTTGCTTTGGCAATGGCTTCGGCTTTTTCGATGGCAAGTCGTTCAGATAGGTCGCGTGAGCTTTCGTTTGGTTTGGCCGTTTCGTCGATATCAGGACTGGCTTGGGTGAAGGGCTGTTGTAATGATTGCAGTAAATCGCGGCGGTATTTCGAGCTTGAACCTAAGATTATCGAGTACATTTTGACTTGCCTTGAAATTCGCGTTATATTTGATCGTTTATGACTACGCACATTGAACGGGTCGTTGATCCGCACATTTTAGCACAGCGCAACACGCCGATAGAGGCTTTGATTACCGCCGATATTGCACCGAGGCTCAGTGAATTACTCTCACAGCCAGAGGCGGAGGTGCTTGTGAAACTCGTGTTTCACAAAGAGGGCAAAGCGGTCAGAGCAGTGGGCTCGGTGTCCGGTGGTATGACACTTTGTTGCCAGCGCTGTTTGCAGGATTACTCAGAGCGCGTAGCAATAGATTTGGATCTTCGATTTGTTGGGCCAAACGCGGCAGATAGTGACGACGATGTCGAGCTAGATGACGATGGTCTGGTAGAGATTAGAGCCCTGATCGAAGACGAACTTATTTTGGCGGTGCCCTTGATTCCGCGCCATCCCGAAGGGGGATGCGACGAATCAATCATCGGCCAATATATGGTTCAAGAAACAGAAGTTGCCTCGGCAGCACCGACTCGCAAACCATTTGCAGACGCGCTGGCTGGGCTAAATATTAAGAAAACTCAAGATTAACCCGGAGCATTCACATGGCTGTCCAACAAAACCGTAAAACTCGTTCTAAGCGTGGTATGCGTCGTTCGCACGATGCGCTGACCTCTGCTGCACTGTCTGTTGATTCAACCTCAGGCGAGACGCACCTGCGTCACCACATCACTGCTGATGGCTACTACAAAGGCAAAAAAGTTGTTGAAACTGCCGCCGTTTTTGAAGACGACGGCGACGACGAATAAGTCGGCGACACTCGTTGGCTAAGTCTATTGTGACAGTCGCGGTCGACGCCATGAGCGGCGACCACGGCCTTAGCACCACAGTTCCCGCCGCACTTGCGGCAGTTTCTGTTAATGCGAAGCTGCACATTTTGCTTGTTGGCGATAAGGCGCAGCTCGAGCCTCTGGTTGCAAAAAGTTCCCATCTCGATCGCATCACCATTGTTCATTCCACCGAGGTGGTTGAAATGGATGAGCCACCGGCTCAAGCATTGCGATCAAAGAAAGACTCTTCCATGCGTCTGGCGATCAACGCCGTCAAGGATGGTGATGCACAAGCGTGTGTCTCTGCCGGTAATACCGGCGCGTTGATGGCCACAGCGAAATTTGTGCTGAAGACAATGGACGGCATTGATCGCCCGGCGATCTGCTCGCGTCTACCGACATTGGACGGCGTGGTTTACATGCTGGATCTCGGTGCAAACGTCGATAGCAGCCCGGAACACCTCAAGCAGTTCGCGGTGATGGGCGAGCAGCTGTGTAAAGCATTGAGCGATACAGTGTCGCCCAGAGTGGCGTTGCTCAACATTGGGTCTGAAGAAATTAAAGGCAATGAATTAGTTAAGCAATCGGCTGAACTGATCGCGCCGCTTCCAATCAATTATGTCGGCTTCGTCGAAGCGGATGAAATCTTTCACGGTAAGACTGATGTTGTTGTCTGTGATGGTTTTGTTGGCAACGTTGCACTTAAGACGCTTGAGGGCACGGCGAAAATGATCGCGCATTTTATGCGAGCAGAATTCAATTCGAGTCTGATCAGTAAGGCGTCAGGTCTGGCAGCGATGCCAGTGTTAAAGCGCTTAGGCAAGCGTATTGATCCTCGAAAATACAATGGTGCAACCTTTCTCGGTTTGAAAGGCGCGGTGATTAAGAGTCACGGCGGTGCAGATGTGGTAGCGTTTCAAAATGCTATCGAAATCGCAATGCATGAAGCCGAACTCGATGTGCCAAAACGAATCTCAGACGCCATGAGCGAGTCAAAGGTTACAGAATGATATATGCCAAAGTCGCTGGTACGGGCTCGGCACTTCCCAAGCGGGTCGTGAGCAACGAAGAATTGGCCCAAACAGTCGACACCAGCGACGAGTGGATCAAGCAGCGCACGGGCATTGCTCAGCGTTATATTGCCGGTGAGGGTGAAACCACCAGCTCACTGGCCGTTGATGCAGCTAAGCAAGCCATCGATACTGCGGGTTTGAACGCGTCTGACATCGACCTAATCATTGTTGCGACAACAACCCCTGATCTCGTCTTTCCATCGACGGCGACCATCGTGCAAAACGAGCTGGGTTGCTTTGGTGGGCCAGCATTTGACGTGCAAGCGGTTTGTGCAGGATTTGTTTACGCCTTTGCCACTGCCGAAAAGTTTGTCAAAACCGGTGCTGCAAAAAACGCACTCGTTATTGGCGCAGAGACCTTCACTAGAATCCTAAATTGGGAAGACCGAACCACCTGTGTACTATTTGGTGACGGTGCTGGTGCGGTTGTCCTGTCGGCCAGTGATGAACCTGGTGTCTTGACGACGCGTTTGTACGCCGATGGTCGCCAGAAAGAAAACCTCTGGGTGCCGTCAGGTGTGTCTACCAATTACCAAGCGATGCAAGATGGCGCGGCATTCGTGCAAATGAACGGCCAAGAAGTGTTTAAATTTGCCGTGAAGGCGCTGGCTCAGGTTGTCGATGATGCGCTTGAAGAAGCAGGGATGACTGCGGCAGAGATCGATTGGCTGGTGCCCCATCAGGCCAATATACGCATTATCCAGAGCACGGCGAAAAAGCTCAAAATGTCGATGGACAATGTCGTGGTTACCGTTGATCAGCATGGCAATACCTCAGCAGCGTCAATCCCATTAGCCCTAGACACTGCGGTGCGCGATGGACGTATCCAGCGCGGTCAGACCGTCCTGATAGAAGGCATTGGGGGTGGCTTTGCTTGGGGTGGTGCGATCTTCCGCTTCTAGGTAGGATGGGGCGGTGAATAGCCCATTTGATATTAAAGCCTACCTCAAAAACCTGACAACTCGCTCAGGGGTTTACCGTATGTATGATGAGGACGGTACCCTCATCTATATCGGCAAAGCCAAGAATCTAAAAAACCGAGTCTCCAGTTATTTTCGAAGCGATCCCGGTTCACCAAAAGTTCGTGCCATGGTGGCGCAAATTGCGCTGATTGATGTCACGGTGACGCCATCAGAGGCCGAAGCGCTCATTCTCGAGCACGATTTAATCAAGCAGCACCGTCCGCGCTACAACATTCTCCTAAGAGACGATAAGTCCTATCCCTACATACGAATCAGTGATGATGAGTTTCCAAGGTTGGCTTATCACCGCGGATCTCGTAAGAAAAAAGGGCGTTTTATTGGGCCTTATCCCAATGCTTATGCCGTTAAGCAAACGCTGATTTTGATGCAAAAGCTGTTTAGGGTGCGCCAATGCGAAGACACGGTGTTTCGCAATCGCACACGGCCGTGTTTGCAGTACCAAATTAACCGATGCAGCGCGCCATGTGTGGGCTTGGTCTCCTCGGCAGATTATGCCAACGACGTGTCCATGACGGAGAAAGTCCTCACTGGCCGCAGCCAAGAGGTGCAAGCTCAGTTACAAGCAGACATGGAATCGGCTGCGGAGGATTTGCGGTTTGAAGAGGCGGCCATGTTGCGCAATCGTTTGCGGGATTTGCGCGTCGTTAACGAGGGAGATTACGCAGCCTCAACGGAGAGTGAGGTGGATATCTTCGCGGCTTATGTCTCCGATGGCTATGCCTGCGTTCAAGTGTTTTACATCCGTGGTGGGCATCACCTCGGCAATGAGTCGTTTTTTCCTGAAATCGGAATGGCGTCCGATGCAGGTGAAATTTTGGACGGTTTTATCGGCCAGTTTTATTTGTCGCGCACCATTCCCCGCGATATTTTGCTCAGCCATGAGATCGAAAGCCGAGACGCACTCGCTGCAGCGTTGCATTTACGCAGCGAGCGTAAGGTCAACTTAGTGGTCGGTGCGCGAGGCGAGCGTGGCAAGTGGGTTCGCAATGCTTTGGATAACGCTAAAAATGCCTTGGTGCAAAAGCGCTCAACCAATGCCAGTCAACAAAAGCGAATGCGTGATCTTTGTGAAAAATTGGGTCTGGATGAATTCCCAGATCGCATTGAGTGTTTTGATATTTCGCATACCCAGGGTGAGGCGACGGTGGCGTCCTGTGTCGTATTTGGTGCCGATGGCCCAATCAAAGAACAATATCGTCGTTACAATATCAATGGCATAACTGGTGGTGATGATTATGCTGCGATGCGCCAAGTGGTGATGCGTCGTTACGCCAAGCAAGTTGAGCAGGGCGATAAACTACCTGACCTAGTGTTGATTGATGGCGGTAAGGGGCAAATCAGCACCGTAAAAGCGGCATTTGAAGAGTTGGGTATCAACGACAATGTTCAGCTAGTCGGTGTGAGCAAGGGCCCAGAGAGGCGTGCGGGCGAAGAGAACCTGATTATTGAGGGAACGTCCCGTAAAGTTGTACACCTTGGTATAGAGTCTGCAGCGCTACATTTGGTGATGCAAATTCGTGATGAGGCGCACAGGTTTGCGATCACTGGGCACCGAGCCCAGCACGCTAAGGCTAGAGTGACATCTACTTTGGAGGCAATCCCGAAATTGGGGCCCAAGCGCCGGCAAGCGCTGGTTAAACATTTCGGTGGCATCGCGGGCGTTAAAGCGGCGAGCGCAGAAGAATTGTCAAAGGTGCAAGGCATTAGTCGCGCGCTTGCAGACGATATATTTGCTTATTTGCATGGCGAAATTGAACAATAAAGGACAACTATGACACTCCCAACCATGCTGACTTTGGCACGGGTGATCGCGATACCATTTTTGGTGGCGATTTACTTTTGGGCTGGAAAATGGGCGGGCGAAGTGGCTGCTGCGATATTTATTGCCGCGGCAATCACTGATTGGCTCGATGGCTATTTGGCCAGAAAACTTGATCAATCATCCGCATTTGGCGCTTTTCTTGACCCTGTTGCGGATAAATTGATTGTGGCGGCAGCCTTGGTCTTGGCTGCACATCACTACCAAAACATCGTAATCTCAGTATGTGCTGTCGTTATCATTGGCCGCGAGATCACCATCTCGGCGCTTAGAGAATGGATGGCAGAACTTGGAGCACGTGGTGTGGTGGCGGTGTCTTGGTGGGGCAAATGGAAAACCACCGCGCAAATGATCGCTTTGCCATGCTTACTTTGGGAACAAGATCTATTCGGTTTGCCAACAAGGCAGATTGGCGAGATCACTTTGGTGATTGCAACTGTGTTGACACTGATCTCGATGACAAATTATTTAAAAGCCGCCTATTTAACGGTTGACAACACATAGGAATTGCTTAAAATTACCAGCTTCTCAGGCGGGAATAGCTCAGTTGGTAGAGCACAACCTTGCCAA
>JABXHR010000041.1 GCA_013373515.1 Gammaproteobacteria bacterium
AGAGCCACCAGCGCCTGTTTCGTACAGGCCACCACCTGCCATCAGTGGCACGATTGACAGCATTTTCGCACTGGTACCCAGCTCAAGGATTGGGAACAGGTCAGTCAGGTAGTCACGCAGTACATTGCCGGTGACTGAGATGGTGTCTTCGCCTGCTTTGGCGCGCTCGAGCGTATAGCGCGTTGCGTCCGCTGGGGCCATGATCAAAATCTCTAAACCGTCAGTATCGTGATCTGGCAAGTATTTTTGGACTTTGTTGATGAGCTCAAAGTCGTGTGCGCGGTATTCGTCCAGCCAAAATACTGCAGGCCTATTGGTGGCACGTGCGCGATTGACCGCAAGCTTGATCCAGTCTTGAATCGGCGCATCTTTAACTTGGCACATGCGCCAAATATCGCCTTCTTCCACGATGTGGCTGATCAAGACATTTTCGTTTTCATCAACGACGCGGACCACACCAGCGTTTGGCATGATAAACGTCTTGTCGTGCGAGCCGTATTCCTCGGCCTTTTGCGCCATCAAGCCGACATTGGGCACGCTGCCCATGGTGCGAGGATCGAATGCACCGTTTTCACGGCAGAAATCGATAACTTCTTGATAGACGCTCGCGTAGCAGCGGTCTGGAATGACGGCTTTGGTATCGGCGAGTTTTCCATCTGGGCCCCACATTTGACCTGATGAGCGAATGGCCGCTGGCATTGACGCGTCAATGATGACGTCACTTGGGACGTGAAGATTGGTGATGCCTTTGTCTGAGTTGACCATTGCCAAGGGCGGGCGCTCGCGGTAAACCGCTTCAATGTCTTTTTTGACGGCCTCTGCTTGCTCTTCAGGAAGACGGTTGATTTTAGAGTAAACATCGCCCAAGCCATTGTTGGGATTGATGTCTAGCTCGCTGAATAATTCGCCATATTTGTCAAAGACATCGCGATAGTAGGTACGTACTGCGTGGCCGAAAATGACTGGGTCAGAGACCTTCATCATGGTGGCTTTTAGGTGCACTGACAGCAACACGCCTTGTTTTTTGGCGTCGGCGATTTCGGCTTCTAGAAACTGGCAGAGTGCGCGTTTGCTCATACGCGAGCCGTCGATGATTTCGCCTTCGAGCAGATCGAGTTTGTCTTTGAGAACAACGGTCTCGCCGCCTTTGATTGCTAGCTCGATGCGCACCGAAGTGGGTTGGTCGATGGTGACGGATTTTTCACTGCCGTAGAAGTCGCCTGCGGGCATTGAAGCCACGTGTGACTTGGAGGTTGCTTTCCATTCGCCCATGGAGTGTGGGTTGTGTCGCGCATATTGCTTGACTGAGCGCGGCGCACGGCGATCAGAGTTGCCCTCGCGCAGCACTGGGTTTACTGCACTGCCTTTGATGCGATCATAGCGGGCGCGGATTTCGCGCTCGTGGTCGTTCTTTGGTTCGGCTGGGTAGTCGGGAACGGTGTAACCCTTGTCCTGTAGCTCTTTGATCGCTGCGTGCAGCTGAGGCATTGATGCGCTGATATTGGGTAGCTTGATGATGTTGGCCTGCGGCTGCTTGGCCAGTTCACCCAGCTCAGCCAGCGCATCCGACTCTTGCTGTGCCTCGGATAAAAACTCCGGAAAGTTGGCAACAATGCGTCCAGCCAATGAAATGTCGCGCGTCTCAACGCTGATATTGGCGGCATTGGTAAACGCCTGAACAATGGGGAGTAATGAGTAGGTGGCTAGCGCGGGCGCTTCGTCCGTGAGAGTGTAAATAATTTTTTCTTGATCTGACATGTGGTTAACAACGTTCCTAGAGTTGGATCGCGTATCAGGGGGCCTTGTGGCCGCCGCAACGACATACTGGTATAAAGCCCACCATTATACCCCAAAAGTAATAGTTCGGTGGGCTGTTAGCTTGCTTCAGCCTGAAAAGGTGTTGCAGGATTCGACCGTGCCGACTTGAAAGCCTCTTAAAAACCACGCTTTTCTTTGTTCACTGCTGCCATGCGTGAAACTTTCCGGAACCACCGCACGGCCAGCGTTTTTGGCTAGCGTGTCGTCGCCGATCTTGTGTGCGGCCAGCATGGCCTCGGCAAGATCATCACCGTCGAGCATTTGGTAGCGGTCATTGGCCACTTTCGCCCATAGCCCGGCATAGCAATCAGCTTGTAGCTCCACGGCCACTTGTAGTGCATTGCCTTCGCTGCTGCTGAGCCGCTGTTTGGCTTGGCGGACTTTGCCTAAAGTACCTTGCAGATTTTGAACATGATGTCCGACTTCATGGGCGATGACGTAGGCTTGGGCAAAATCACCCGGTGCGCCGAGCTGGCGCGCAAGCGTGTCGAAGAACCCCAAGTCGATGTAGACCGATTGATCAAGGGAGCAGTAAAAAGGCCCCATGGCAGATTGGCCCTGACCACATTGGGTGGGTGTGCTGCCGGTGAACATCACCAGTGTTGGGTCTTGGTAGCGAATGCCAGCTTTGGGCGCGAGGTCCGCCCAGACGTCTTCGGTGTCGGCCAAAATCACGCTGACAAATTCGGATCGCTCGGTTGGCGCGGCGGGGGCGCTGGTCGACACGGTGGATTGGCCTTCGAGTAGGGTGATTACCATGGCCGGGTCGATGCCGAAGAAATAACCGGCAGCGACCGCAACCAAGAGTCCGCCGAGTCCGACTTTTCCCCCGGCTCGGCGTTGGCCGCGGCGATCATCGATATTTTGGCTTCTGCGCCGGTTTTTCCACCGCATGCTGTCGATTCCTAGTGAATTCAAACGGTGAAGAATAACGCCAAATACAGGAATCGGAGCTTAAATCTGGCTGTATGGATGGCCGGCCCGAGCGTTGGGCCGACCGAGCACGGTTAAGCGGTGAGCTTTTCCCAGGCTTGGAATTGCGTGAGATGCACGTCGCCGCTCAAATGAGTCAAGAAGTGCGAGCGTGAAAGCTGATCCATCACGGGCCCCTTGACCTCGGTGAGATGAAGGTCGACTTTCATGTCGATCAGTCGGCGGTTCAGGTTTTCAAGTGCGTCCATTGCAGAGGCATCGACTTCGTTGACCGCGGTGCATTGGAGGATGACGTGCTTAATGTCCGGATTGTCTGATACTTCGGCCAGCACGGTGTCTTCCAAAAAACGTGCATTGGCAAAATAGAGGCTTTCGTCAATGCGCAGACACAGCAAGGCAGGGTGCGTGGTGACCGCGTGACGCAGAATGTTGCGAAAGTGCTCGCTATTACCGACTCGGCCCACGATGGCATAGTGAGGGCGCGCGGTACGCCACAGGAATAGACCGAGCGCTGTCGCCACGCCCGCCATAACACCGGCTTCAACCCCAACAAGCCAAACGCCCAAGATGGTGACGGCCAAGGCAGCAAAGTCGCGTTTGCTATAGCTGTAAATGTGCTTGATGGCATCGATATCGACGATCGAGAGTACCGCGACGATGATGGTGGCCGCGAGTACGGCGTTGGGCAAATAGTAGAACAATGGCGTCAATAGCAAGGCAGTTAGCAAAATGCCGCCCGCAGTAAACACGCCAGCCAGCGGTGTCTTGGCGCCTGCATCATAGTTGACCACCGAGCGCGCAAATCCGCCGGTGACAGGGTAGCCACTGGTCATGGCTGCAGCGATATTGGCCGCGCCAAGGCCCGCGAGTTCGAAGTTTGGTTCGATACGCTGACGTTCTTTGGCGGCCAAGGTTTGGGCGATTGAAATCGATTCAACGAAACCGATTAGGCTGATCAAAAACGCAGACGGCGCGAGCGTGGCCCAGAGTGCTGGATCAAATGATGGCATGGTCATTGGGGGAAGACCCATTGGAATTTCGCCGACGATTTTCACGCCGTTTTCATCCAATGAGAAAATCCACACCAACGAGGTCATCACCACAATCGATAGTACCGGACCTGCTTTTGCGCCGACATCGGCCATGGTCTTGCTCATGCCACGTGCAAGCAGAAGCGGCTTCAGCCCTTTTCGAACCCAGAACAAAAATGCCACGGTCAGCACGCCGATGATGGCGGTGATGATGTTCATATTGCCAAGATTCGAGAATAAGCTTCCGACGATTTCGGGCAGATTATGGCCGCTGACTTTAATGCCAAGAATGTGCTTGAGCTGTGAAATGGCAATTAATACGCCAGAGGCGGTAATAAACCCAGAAATCACGGGGTGGCTCAGAAAGTTAGCGATGACGCCAGCGCGAAGCATGCCGAGAATCGCCATCATCACGCCGGAAATAAAGGCCAACGTGACCGCCGCCTCAGTAAGTGCTGCAATATCATCGCCAAGCCCGAGCTTGCCCAAGGTGGCGGCGGTCATCAAAGACACGACCGCGACGGGCCCGACGGCCAACACACGGCTTGAGCCAAATAGTGCATAGGCGATCAATGGGCTGATACTGGCATAAAGCCCCATCTGCGGCGGTAAACCTGCCAGCAGCGCATAAGCCAAGCTTTGCGGGATCAGCATAATGGTGACGATGACGGCTGCGAGACCATCATCTGAAAGTTGTTGTTTGTTGTATTCTCGTGCCCAGCTGGCCGCTGGAAGGCGATTCAAAAGACCGCTGATGTTCATGGAGTGGTTGCTTCTCTGTGTCTTGGATGACAGCGCCGATTGCGCTGCCATCAGAGCAATTTGTCCGGATTAATCCGGTTTTACAAACAGCTCATTGCCTTTAAACATACCGTCCCAGTAGAGCGGGGGCATGATATGTTTTTTCAAAATCCAATTGAGGCGGCGTGGGGTTTTGGGCTCTAGCGGTAGCGTTGGAATGAGCTTGCCGCCGTAGCCAAATTCGGCCATGACAATTTTGCCTTTTTCCACAGTCAACGGGCAGGCACCATAGCCGTCGTATTGACAGCTAGGTGCTTGTCCGTCGAGCACTTGCAGGAGGTTAACCGCCACAATAGGGGCTTGTTTACGCACGGCCGCGGCTGTTTTGGCGTTTGGAGCGCTCATTACATCGCCGAGACCGAAAATGTTGTTTGCTTTGGTCGATTGCAGGGTGGTTTGATCGACTTCCATCCAGCCTGTATCGTTGGCGAGCGGGCTATTGCGGATAAAATCGGGTGAAATCTGTGGTGGCACGACATGCAACATGTCGAACTTCACGTCTTCGCGGTTGACGTTGCCGTCTTCGTCTTTGCTTTCAAAGGTTGCCGTTTGGGTTTCGCCGTTTACGGCAACGAGGTTGCTGTTGTAGTTGCGCTCTACACTGTAGCGGTCCATATAGCTGTTGAGGACGGGCACAAAGTCTGCCACGCCAAACAGTACGCCACCCGCGTTGTGGAATTTAACCTTCACATCGGCTAGCGCGCCATTTTGTTCCCAGGTATTGCAGCTGAGGTACACCGCTTTTTGGGGGGCACCTGCGCATTTAATGGGCATTCCCGGCTGGGTGAATACGGCAGTGCCACCTTTGAGTGCTTTGACGAGATCCCATGTGTAGGGCGCCAAGTCAAAGCGGTAATTGGAGGTGACACCATTTTGGCCGAGGGTTTCCTCTAAGCCCTCAATTGCACCCCAGTTGAGCTTCAGACCAGCGGCGACGATCAATCCGCCGTAGCTGATGGTGTTACCGTTGGCCGTGATGACACTGTTGTTTTCTGGATCGAAGGTCTCGACGGCATCTTTGATCCATTCCACGCCTGCGGGAATGACGCTTGCAGTCCGTCTTTCGGATTTTTTGATGTCGAATTCGCCTGCACCAACCAGTGTCCATGAGGGTTGGTAGTAAACACGATCACTGGGCTCTATCACCGCGATTGAGAGGGATCTACGTCGCTTGAGTAGCGATGATGCAACAGCGATTCCGCCAGCGCCGCCGCCGACAATGACAACGTCAAATTGTGTGCTCATAGGGTTTCCTTTGGTTTAAGCCGGGAGCCTAGCTGCTAGGCCAGACAAGTCATAACCGGCGTTCGCCGCTTGTGCAATTAACTCTGCACCGGGCTGTTTACCCGCCTGACTCATCGCCCATAGCATGGTACATCTGGTACCGGTTCTGCAATAGGCGAGCGTTGGCTTGGGCAATGAATCCAAAAGCATTCCAAATTGAGCCACATGGTCCGGCGTCATTTGGCCGGATACGATGGGTAGAAAATGAAACTCCAGACCTTCGGCGACAGCTGCAGCTTCCATGGCCTTGGCGGTAGGCTGATCCATATCTTCACCGTCTGGGCGGTTGCAGATAATGGCTTTAAAGCCTTGTGCCTTGATTGCGGCCATATCGTCGGGGGCGACTTGTGGCGCTACAGTTAAGCTGTCATTGATGGTTCTGGGGTCAAACATTTCTCTGTTCCTTACACGGCATTCACGGGGATTTTGATGTAGCTTACCCCGTTATCCTCCGGTGGCGGAAGGTGACCAGCTCTCATATTGACCTGCACTGATGGCATGATCAGCTTGGGCATGGCCAATTGTGCGTCGCGAGCAGTGCGTTTGGCGATGAATTCGTCCTTGTTGTTGGACTCACCAATATGGATGTTATTGGCGCGCTGTTCGCCGATGGTGGTCTTGTATTGATACTCTGTGCGGCCCTCTGGGAGGTAGTCGTGGCAGAGATAGACGTCGGTTTCGCTTGGTAGTTGGAACAATTTCATGACGGAGTTGTAAAGTGTTTCAGCGGAGCCGCCCGGGAAGTCGCAGCGAGCTGTGCCGAAGTCTGGCATAAATAGCGTATCGCCAACAAATACCGCCTCATCATTGACCACATAGCTCATACAGGCAGGTGTATGACCCGGTGTATGCATGGCGCGGATCTTGATGTTTTCGCTGAGCTCGAGGATGTCGTCGTCGTTGAGTAGTACATCAAACTGGCTGCCATCGCGTGGGAAGTCTGGGCCTGCGTTGAAAAGTTTGCCGAACACATTTTGCACGGTCAGAATTTCTGATCCAATGACCATTTTGCCGCCCAATTTTTCGCGTAGATAGGGCGCGGCAGAGAGATGATCTGCATGTACATGGGTTTCCATGATGTAATTGACTCGCAATTGCTTGCCGTTGACGAAGCCTATTAATTCGTCAGCAGAGTCATACACCGCGCGTCCACTTGCGGCGTCATAATCCATGACGCTGTCGAGGATCGCAGCATCATTGGTTTGATCGTCCCAAATGACATAGCTGTATGTGAAGGTGGGTTGGTCAAAAAAATGTTGTATTTGCAAGCTCATTGTTAAGCTCCTTTGTTGTTGATCGCCGCCGCAGCAAGCATGGCCGCGATCATTGCGATTACAAAAATGATGGCATTAGAACCGGCTTGTGTAAGCACAGTTAACGCCGGACCAGGACACAGGCCGCCAAGTCCCCAACCGATTCCGAAAATGGCAGAGCCTAGGATCAATTTTGAATCCATGTCGGTTTTGGTCGGAACGTAAAATTTAGGTGCGAACAGCGGCATGCTGCGCTTAAACAGTAGTTTGTAACCAATGGTGGTGACAATGACACCGCCGCCCATAACTGTGGCGAGCGTAGGATTCCATTCGCCTGTGAGATCCAAAAAGCCTTGAACGCGATTGGGGTCGATCATGCCCGAAATGACGAGTCCTAGGCCAAATACTAAACCGCCGATGAGTCCGATGATAATAGTCATGGCTTATGCTCCAAAAACGTGGCGTGCAAGGTAAACAGTGACAATCGCTGTTGTCATAAATGTCGCGACGGCGACCGTTGACCTAGCTGAAAAGCGAGACAAACCGCAAATGCCGTGACCACTGGTGCATCCACCGCCATACGCTGCGCCGAAGCCAACCAGCACGCCCGCGATTGCAGTTAATAGCGGTGAGCTATCAATTTGTGGGGTTGGGAATTCAAAGCCCATTGCTGAGGCTAGCCATGGTGAGGCCAACAGGCCTGCCACAAATGCAATGCGCCATGCGCGATCGCCCTTTTCGCGAAACGCAGCAACCGTAATACCGGTGATGCCTGCTATGCGGCCGATTCCGCCCATCAGTATCAGTGCAGCAATGCCGATTAGGGCACCTCCAAGTGCACCATTAATTAGTTCTTGTGTTGTGAAAACCATCGCAGTGGGTTGCCTGAGTTTTAAAGTGTGATGAGACTATCGGTGTCGGCACGGATATATTCAAGTTGATGTAGTCACCTATCGGGCAGGGGTGTGGCACTAGATGCTGGATTGAATTTTAAGTGTTTGATCTTTATGGTTTAAATGGTGCTCGCCCGGCTTTGGGTAGATTGAGTCTTGGTGACCAGATAACAAAAAAAAACGGCGCAGTGTGCGCCGTTTTAACAAAGGGAAGTCGCTTACTTGCTAGGGTAAGGGCGGCGTGCCGCGCCAACATATAATTGACGAGGACGACCAATTCTGAATTCTGGGTCTTCGTGCATTTCACTCCAGTGTGCAATCCAGCCCACGGTACGCGCCATGGCGAACATCACGGTAAACATGTTCATTGGGATTCCCAATGCACGCATGATGATGCCGGAATAGAAGTCAACGTTTGGATAGAGTTTGCGCTCCTGGAAGTAGTCGTCCGCCAATGTTTTTTGCTCGAGCTCACGCGCGAGTTCAAACAATGGCTGGTCGCCACCGAGTTCGTTGAGTAGGTCGTGGCAGATCTTTTCAATGCAGCGGGCGCGCGGGTCAAAGTTTTTATAGACACGGTGACCAAAGCCCATCAAACGAAATGGGTCGTTCTTATCTTTGGCGCGGGCGATTGTCGATTCAATTGATTCGCCGGACTCAACAATGGCGTCAAGCATGTTCATAACTGCTTCATTTGCGCCGCCATGTGCAGGGCCCCAAAGTGACGCGATACCTGCAGAGATTGATGCGAATGGATTTGCACCAGAGCTACCCGCCAATCGAACCGTTGAGGTCGATGCATTCTGCTCGTGATCGGCATGCAATATCAGCATGGTCTCGAGTGCTTTGACGGCCGTTGGACTTGGCACGTACTCTTCGGCGGGGACGCCAAACATCATATGCAAGAAGTTCTCGACATAGCCCAAATTGTTTTGGGGGTACATAAACGGCTGCCCGCGATGGAACTTGTAGCACATTGCCGCCAAGGTTGGCATCTTGGCGATCAAACGGTGTGCGGTGATCTTGCGGTGTTCTGGGTTGTTGACGTCCGTCGAGTCGTGGTAGAACGATGCCAGCGCGGCAACTGTGGTCGACAGCATTGCCATCGGGTGGGCGTCATAGCGGAAACCATCAAAGAAGGAGCGAATGTTCTCGTGAACCATGGTGTGGTTACGGATGATACCTTCGAATTCAGTCAAGCCTTGATCTGAAGGCAACTCTCCGTTGAGAAGCAGATAGCAAACCTCGAGGTATGAGCTGTTTTCTGTGAGGTCTTCGATGCTGTAGCCTCGGTGGAGGAGTTCGCCTTTTGCACCGTCGATAAAGGTAATTTTGCTTCGACAGCTTGCTGTCATGCCGTAACCAGGATCGTAAGTGTAGCACCCTGTGCCTGCATGAATTTTGCTGATGTCGATCGCTGGCGAACCATGCGTTGCCTCGAAGACATCGCAATCAATTTGTTTGCCAGTTTGGGGGTCCGAAATGCTCACCTTGCGGTCAGACATGGGCTCTCCTTCAAGTTCGTTAAATTACAGAGGATCGTATCCCTTAAGAGATACATATTAGCGTTTTCCACTTGTTCTGTCTTTGTTTAGTTTAAGAAAGTATCGTTGCTGCGACAATTATTTAAAGCATTGGCGACAGTAATGCTTACGACGTGGTCTGGTTAATGGAGCTTGCTGTTTGGGTGTGGTAGCGTGCTCGGTTGCGTGCAGTGAGTGTGCTACGAGGTTACGAGTCCATGATTGAGGAAGTCGTTAATCCGCATGGCAGTTGCAAATCTGGGCGTGCTGCTGGCTAGGTTAGCCGGCAAATGATGCCTTACTTCATCGAGAGATCTTGCCAGTTTGTAGGTTCGGGCCACTGAGATTGGTGAGATGGCTCTGGGCGGGAAAAAGGGCAGGGGGCGTCCCGAAGCGCTGCGCCTTGACTGCAGTGCCCGCCAAGTGTCGATGACTTTGGTGGTTGCAGTTCGATTCAATGGATGGTCGTCGGAGAGCAATTGTGCTTCTTCAATGAATTTTGCTGCACTTCTGAAGTTATAACGGACGGTTTCAATTTTTGCCGCCAGTAATAAGCATTCAAAAATGTGGTATTCGTTGTCTGCACTGTGCTCGCGACAAGCATTTAGCGCATGGTCTGCACGGCGCAAATCTCTTTGGCTAAAGGCATTAATCGCTTCTTTGTATAATATCGAGCCCAACAGATCTGGCACGACATTGCTTAGTTCTTTGCGTGAGCTGATGTCAGTTTGCTGGAAGGCACGCATGGCCTGCGACGTCGCGCCAGTTCGATTGAGTCCATCTCCGTAAATGCTGACAAACACGGCCCAGAGCCCTGGGATTTCGGAAAGCGCGGCGGCAGAGTAGCCCACTTGCATTGCTGCGAATCGGAAGCGGTTGATTGGGTTTGGCGCTTTTTGTGATTCGTACAAATTGGCCATGCTTGCCGCAGTCTGGGCAATGGTGGCCATATTTTTCGACTGCAGCGATAACTCCCACGCTTGTGTGAAGTTTTTGCTCCACTGCAAATCATCGCCAAACATGCGTATCGAAGCGATATGTCTTAGCGTATTGGCAGCACTCGTTTTGGGAAGTGTATAGAGATCGCCGTCTAGCGTGAGCTGTTGAGAGACTTTGTTGGCGTAGTCAATCGAACTTTGACGATGTAAATAGCGCTGATGACACAGTCTGACTTTGGCCAGCTGGTGCTCCAAATTCTGCACTGATTTGATCGCGCTAGTACCAACCAATGAGGTCTGCCAAGTGAATTACCTAACCTAATGTTACCTTTTTTTTGCAAATTAAAAAGCCCCAAGTTTGGGGCTTATTAAGTTTAGTGGTGCAAAATTTGACTTAGGAACAGTTTGGTTCTTTCTGACTGTGGGTTGTTGAAAAACTCCTCTGGCTCGTTTTGTTCCACGATTTGCCCTGCATCCATAAAAATGACGCGATTGGCAACCGTTCTGGCGAAGCCCATTTCATGAGTTACACAGATCATTGTCATGCCGTCATGCGCCAGTTCGATCATGACGTCTAGTACTTCTTTGATCATTTCAGGATCGAGAGCGGATGTAGGCTCATCAAACAGCATGATTGATGGGTTCATACAAAGCGATCGTGCGATGGCGACGCGTTGTTGTTGACCGCCGGACAATTGGCCGGGGTATTTAAAGGCTTGATCAGGGATTTTCACACGCTCTAGGAATTGCATTGCGATGGCTTCGGCTTCTTTCTTGGGCATTTTCTTGACCCAGATTGGTGCCAGCGTGCAGTTTTCCATGACCGTCAGGTGCGGGAACAGGTTGAAGTGCT
>JABXHR010000019.1 GCA_013373515.1 Gammaproteobacteria bacterium
ACATCCGCATCTACCGGTGTGCCACTGAGTGTGCCGGTGCTGCTATCAAAGTTCGCCCAAGTTGGTTTATTGGCGATGCTGAAGGTGAGCGTGTCGCCATCATCATCTGACGCTGTTGGCGTAAAACTATACGCGGAATCTTCATCCACTGACGTGGCCGGTGTGCCGCTGATCACTGGCGAGTCTTGAGTGTTCACCACTTCAAGATCGAAGGCGGCTAGGGCAACCGTATCGGTGCCATCGCTGACGCTGATCACAATGCCAGTTGTGCTACCCACATGCCCATTCGCAGGGGTGCCGGTTAGCGCACCTGTATTCACATCGAAACTCGCCCAGCTTGGTTTATTGGTAATGCTAAATATCAGCGCATCGCCATCATCATCCGATGCCGTCGGCGTAAAGCTGTAAGTAGAATCTTCATCGACAGTGGTTGCTGGCGTGCCTGCAATCACCGGTGCATCTTGGGTGTTGAGCACTTGTAAGTTGAAGCTGGCGAGTGATCGCGTGATTTGCCCATCACTGACCGATACAACAATATTTTGAACCACGCCAACGTCATCGTTGGTTGGCGTACCACTGAGTTGCCCTGATGTAGCATCGAAAGTTGCCCAACGCGGTTTGTTCTGAATACTAAAATTCAGCGCATCCCCATCGTCGTCAGCAACCGATGGCGTAAAACTGTAAACAGAGTCTTCGTTCACTGCGATCGCAGGCTGGCCTGAAATCACCGGGGCGTCATTGACATTGACCACAGTCAGGGTGAATTGCTGTGATACAGACTCACTGGCATCCGCTGCACTCAGCATGATTGTATGTGCGCCGACATTGGCCTGAGAGGGTGTTCCAGACAACACATTATTGGCATCGAGTGTCAGCCAATCGGGCAGTTGAGCCGACAGACTCAGGCTATCGCCGTCAGCATCGGCAAACAACGCGTCCACGCTAAGCGGCAAGCTGAACAGCGCATCTTCAAAAACGCTCTGATCTGCCACTTGCGACTTTACAGTCGGAGCATCATTCACAGCCGTTGCCGTGAAAGTCACGGTGGTGCTTACGGACTGTCCTAGGCTGTCTGTGGCCGTGAGGCTGACCACCTGTGTTCCAAGTTGCCCCTCTAGCGGTGAGGCCGTCAGTGTGTCTGTGCCATTAAAGGTAATCCAAGCCCCTAGGTTACTGGCTTGCACACTCAGACTCTCTGTGTCGACAAAGGCGTCTGCTGGAAGGGTAAAGCTTAGGGTTTGGTCTTCAGCGACCGTCTGCGCCGGAATTGGGCTGCCAAGGCTCAGGTCATTATTCAAAACAATCACTTCAGCCAGCTCAAGTGGCTCGCCGACATTGCCTTGGACGATCTTGATGTAACGCGCAGGGCTATCCAACGCCAGCGTCGGCGTTGTGGTGGCATCAATTGTATAGCGCGTGACCGACGCGTCTGAATCGAGTGCAGCAACACTCATTGCTGACAAGTCTTTATCAGCAAGGTAAATAATTAGATTGCTTCCACGCGCGGCATCGATCGAGGCGACCCGAATCTCAAGATCATCAAGCCAGACCGACTGCCCAATATCCGCCTGCCACCAAGCTCCGTCAGCTTGCGCAGGGGCGAAGGTGGTGCTGTACAACTGCGGATCTGCCATGGGATTGCCATCAATCGCACGGCTTGCATTTGCGCCGTACAGTGTGTCGCTCTGAGTCGCCAAAGCGCCTTGCATCAAGTTGACTGCATTGCGCGCTGTCACAGTTAGAGTGAAACGCTTAGTCGCAGCATTACCCTCAGGATCTGTCACTGTCACGTCTACCACAAAATCACCCGACTCGGTGGCCTGGCCCACAATAGCCTGTGCGGCTGGATCGTATGCCAATCCCGCAGGGAGTCCTGTAACACCGACGCTGAGATCTGTACTGTCTGCGTCAAAGAACACGCCCTGTGGCAAAGGATAATCCATAAAGTCATCCGGCACGGAAATCCGGGTCGAGCTCAACCAAGAATAGCCTGTGGTGTTCAGTGTGCCGTAGCTGTGGTTAGTGTACGCACGATAGGTGTAATAGATGTCTGAATATCCGCGCTGATAAGATAATGGGTTATAGATGCCTTCACGGTCATCCAAAACCAGTGCCGAGCGCAATCCAAAGCTATTTTCAGAACCGTTGCCATAGAGTGGCACCAAGCGAAGTGCCACGGGCTGCCCAGACAGCGGTGCGTTAAGCGCATGATCAATAATCGTGTGTTTATCGCTGTTACCCGTAAACTGCACATCCCCTGAAACCGGGTTAGTCACAGGTGCCATGGAGCCATCGGCATAAAGCCAATGAAGCTCAAACTGGGTTATCCACTGAGAAGCATATTCGCCACGACCCTGCGTTTTGATGGCCGTCACTGAGGCGAGCTGCTGCGGCAAAGCGAGGGTCACCGCGTCCTCAAGTGCGACGACCGTATCTGGGAAATCCACCAAAATTTCGGGCGTTGCCGAACGATAGAGCGGGATACTAAGCTCCCATATTTCATTATCACCATTAGCGTAAGTGACCAAGATATCCAAACTGCGAGACATGATGCCGTCGTTGCCCGATGACGGATAAGCAATTTGAGTTGCCAACGTCAATTCAGTTCCAGATAACGCGAATTCACTGGCGTCGTTTCCGGCATCAATGCTGTACGTGAGCGCATTCCCCAAAGCGTCAGTGGCATCAAACGTGTAAACCACATAACCGGACGTTTGCGTAGTGGACAATGGCTGCACCAACTTAATCGGCGTTGGTCGGATCACGACAGACAAGGTTGCGCTGATCGATGCACCGTCTGGATCTTGCGCGACAACCTCAACCTCTCCACCAAGATCTCCAGGGGTTGGGGTTCCCGAGAGGGTTTGTTCAGAGACTGACAGCCACGCCATATCGGCGGGGATATTAAAGCTGATTGACAGGGCATCGCCATCGAAATCGTCAAAGACACCCGCGGGTAAAGACCAGACAAAATTCCGACCCTCGACACCATATGCGATTGACAATGGCGCATTTACAACCGGTGCATCATTGACATTGGCCACCGGACCGACCGCTGCCGTCGCGCTTTCAGCATAGCCAAACCCGTCGGTAAAAGTGGTCTCTACAGAAATCTGGGCGTCGACATCATCATCACCCAAGCGGTAGCTGCTGCTGGTCGCCCCAGCAATGGCCACACCGTCGCGTTGCCATTGATAATTGATCACATCGCCAAGGCCATCTGGATCGCTGACTGTCGCGCTGAGCAGTTGATCTTCCTCTGCAACACCGTTGATTGCGACCGAACTTAAATCGTTGATATTGCCAACAGCGCTAGACGTTGCGCGTGTCGCCGTTTCAGCGGTGCCAAAGTCATCTGTATAAGCCACAGAGACCGACACCGTCGCTCCGACGTCCGCCTGCGTAAGCGTGTAGCTGCTCTCGGTCTCTCCTGTGATTTCAGTGCTGCCACGATACCAGCGATAGTTCACAGCACCGCTGATGCCGTCTAAATCCGTGAGATCGGTACTCAGTGTCTGCCCCTGCTCAGCTGAACCTGTCAATGTCAGTACCGGCAAGTCATTGCGGTTCGCAATCACTTGTGTCGAACTTTGAACTAAGGACTCCGCCGAACCTTGGTCGTCGGTATAGTCAGCTGACACACTGATAACGGCACCAATGTCGGGCAGCGTCAAACTGTACTGAGTGCCTGTGGCACCTTCAATTGCGACCCCATCTCGTAACCATTGATAGCTCAAATTGCCGCTAGTCGTGCCATCTAAATCAACAACCGAGGCAACCAATGTTTGCCCCTCAATGAGATTGCCCGACAGCGTCAGCTCACCCAATCGATTGAGGTTAACAACGTCGATCGAGACGGTTTGCGTAACCAAGCCTGCACCGGCCAGCGCCATCTGCACTGACTGTGGCGTCGGAGTAGTGCGCTCTGTGCTCGATAACAAAACAGACTGTGGTTGATTCCAATTGCTGACAGTGAAGGTCAAACTCAACGGGGAAACAGCGATCGAAGAATTGTCAACGCTTATCGATACTGTCACATCCTGCTCAGGAGCAGATGACAGCTGGATTGCCATCGGCAATACCGTGCTTTCGGTAATTTCACTCGGCGCACTAACCACTTGAATACGCGGCTGGACACTTTGCACCGGTGCGGCATCTAAATAGGCAAAATCAGTTTGAAATTGAGCCGTCTTACCCCAGCGATGCGCCAAATAGCCCTCAACCTGTAAAACCTCGTCTTCAGACAGTGCCCGATTAAATGCAATCAATTCATAAAAAACATGATCAGAAACAGACTCACCGACATAAAGTGAAGACGTTGCCCCCGCGACCCCGACAACGTCTTGGTCAATAAAGCTGCCGTTGTATTTGATAAAGCGACGATCTTCAAGCACAGAGTTTTGCATACTGGCAATCGAAAATGGGCCTGCGGTATCGGTGGTCATTCCGTAACTACGGCTTGTACCGCCAAAAATTTGCCCTGGATCGAAGAACAGTGCACCGCTCGACCATGGAAGGTGCATCGAATAACGCGTGCGGTCTGTATCGGTGCCGTTAAAGTTAATGGCCAAATTCTGCGAGCGCGTATTTTCTCGGTAGGCAACAAAAAACGTCAGCTCGGAGCCATCGCCATTGAGACTGCCAGGCGCTTGCAAATGCTGCCCTGTTAGACGAAGACCTTGATCCTCATAGGTGATACCTGTGCCACTGACAAGGGACAAGTGATTACTACTCACCAAGCTTTTCCACTCGGTGACGCCATTGGCACCAAGTGTGATCGAATTGGCGTCTTTACCATCATGCCAAACGACCAAGCCGTCTAGGTGATTGGGCGAGAAGTAATTTAGTTCTGCCGTCTCCACGGTCGTCATCTTGCCATCAACCGTGGCCGTCACCTCTGCGTGGAGTGACTTCCCTTGATCGGCGGCAGTCACTTGGTAGGTATTTGCCGTCCCTTTTTCAACGCCATCAACTAGCCAGCGATAGCTAAAACTCAAGTTATTTTGCGCAAACCAAATACCGTCTGACACACTCAAAGTATTCGACGTATATGGCACGCCGGTAATTTCTGGCCGAACAATCAGCTCTGGTGCACCGGCGGGGTCGTCACGGTGTGCAACTTGAACAACCACCAATTCACTCTGCGCCCCGAAGATATCCGCGCTGGGCGAGTTGGTGAACGACGAGATATCCGCCGTCAAATCCACGACATCACCGGTGGCAAACGCGATATTGTTTTGACCGCCCGATCCATCCCATGACACCACCGTCAATGTTGGTTCACCGTCTGCTGTTGAATTTGGCACGAAACGAATCGCATCAGTGTTTTCGATCAATACGGCGGCGTTATCACTGACGTTACTTGGAAAGTCACTCCAATTACCAGCGGCAAGATATTGCCAGCTACCGACATTTTGAGTGTCTACCCCTTTAACCGCAACGCCAAAACTCGGGTCAGTTTGTATGGTCGATGTGCCCAAAAGTTCGGCAATTGTTCTACCCGTCGGCGACCCATTTGTTGACGCGACCCAGCCGATGGACATGTCCGCTCGCGCCGGCAGCACAAGTATTAAAAGACTTAACAGGGCACTTACCAGCAGATGTTGCAGGCAAGCTGCACTTGGCCAAGTCGCATTTTTCGGCAGAGGGGTATCAGTGATTTGCATCGTTGTCTTCGTCATTGTGTTTGCTTGTGCGATTACTTCTGGCAATCGGTTATCTGCCTGGATTTACGCAATACTCATGCCGGGGAGGACAAACAAATGAGAGTCCGTGCACGAAAAGCTCATCTCAAATCCCCAATAACGGACAAAAAAAAGCCGTCCCATATAGCTGAGACGGCAAATTTTTCTAAAACTTAATTCACTGAATTGCGACTTTTCTTCGAATAAAAGTTGCCAATGCAAATATAAACAGTGCCAGCCCCCCTATTGCACCAGAGCCAGATAGGCCGGCCTCCACACTCAAACCAAGACTCGTGGACGCAGTGGTTTCAACTGTCGAGTTGTAGATCACAGTGCCAGGATCAACCACCATGCCGTTGAGGCCGCGGTCCTCGGTCACACTGCCATCGGCATTGAGACGATCGGCATCGTTCGGGCCGCCATCTTCGATCTCAAGCATCACACAGCGATCGCCAGCATTTAGACCCAGTTGATATGCCGCCGAGTCTGACGCTGGACATACCCCGTCTATACCTGGGGCAGAGAACAAGCGGTTTGCAGGATCTTCAATAAACGGCACCCAACCGAGCGCAGCATGATATTTCACATAGGCGGAGCGTTCAGTCAGCGCACGTTTCAGAGGCAACACAATTTTCACAGATGAACCTGCAGCGGGTAACCCTGTCGCCTCAAAGTCCACCAAGTAGTCGTGTACATCGCCGTCATCGGCGGTGTAGTCCAAAGGCGCATCCAGCATATTGGCGTCGATTTGTGCCTGATTGCCGTTCGCAGACCGAGCGTATTGACCTAAGCGCAACTTGATACCAGCATCAGAATCAAGTGTGTAGCGGTCCTCAACGCCACGCTCAATTTGCAGCTTATTTTGCATGAGCGGATTGATGGCTGCATTCAGTGCATTGTCGTATTCATCAATCACCCCGTCGCCATCGCTGTCATCAACCGTCTGGCTGGTTTGGTTTGCTGGCACGACCTTGACTAACAGCGTCGACATCGCGACTCTGCCCTGACGTGTGGCTTTGACTTTGAGCTCATAGCGCCCTGCTGGCAGCACCGAACTATCAAAGCGCAATGCCTCGGTCTGCAAGCTGTCGGCAACTGCAGCAGCAACAATCTCTGCGCTACTGCCTCGCCAGTCGTAGCTCACTGCCTCACCATTGGGGTTGCCCACCATGGCAAACGCAGTCGCTTCGCCACG
>JABXHR010000236.1 GCA_013373515.1 Gammaproteobacteria bacterium
ATCATGGCTGGCCGCGGCCACAAATCGCGTTTTCGACGCATTGGCCAATTCGGCTTCATCTCTCGCTCGAGCCAGTTCGTTGGTCCGCTCTTTCACCCGGTTTTCGAGGTTTTCATTGGCGTCGTGCAGTGCCTTGATGGCGCGCTGTTCACTCGTGACATCGCTAAAGCTGGCCACAAAGCCGCCATCCGGTGTCTCACGCGCCGAAACATCCAGAATCATGCCGTTGGCACGTGTCAAGCGAACCCGAAATGGACGACGCTGACGAACGCGCCTGAGCCAATCGGTAAAAATCAACGCACTTTCGCTTGCCTCAAAAACGCCATAGCGATCGAAATAAGCCAAAAAACTCTGCACGCGGGCACCGTTTCGCGCAATGGTGACCGGCAGAGACAAGAGATCAAGCAACCGTGAATTCCAACCTGCCAGCTGATCTTGGCTGTCGAAAATACAAATGCCCTGATCAACGTGATCTAGTGTGGTGCGCACAAGTTGGCTTTGCTTGTCGAGGAGCTTTTCGCGCTCGGCATGCTCCAACCGCATCATCTCGGTGACATTGGTCTGCAAAATCGCGGTACCCCCATCGGGGGTACGTTGCTCACTGACTTGGATCCAGTGGTCATCGACCAGCGGAACAATAAAATTGACATGCGGCTGGCGGTGTGCAGTCGAACGACGCTCGGTCCACTCAAGTGGGGTTTCATCGTTTAGTTTGATATAACGACTACGCGCTACAATCTGGATATATCGCTCAAAATGCATACCAGGAACGATCAGTGTTTTGATGTCCGGCAACATCTCTGCAAAACGGCTGTTGCGCATAATCAAGCATTCGTCCGCATCGAACAGCGCGAAGCCTTCTTGAACCGCCTCAAGGGCATTGGCAAGGTTGGCGCGTGCGAGCTCGGTCTCCCGATTGGCACGCTCCAAGCGAGCGTTGCTTTGATTGAGCATCTCGAGCGCAGACTCAAGCTCGCTGGTGCGCTCGGTAATGAGATTGTTGAGGACGATGGTGCTATGAAAATTTACGCCGTTGGCAGAATTGCGTTCCGACTCTCGCTCAAGGCGTTCGATTAATACGCGGTTGATTTCACGAAGTTTTTGATTTTGCCGCTCCAAATTGTCATTGGGCAGCAAAAAATCGTCATCATTCATGCAGACTCAATTGGTGGGTAGATCGCCAAACCTGTAAACGTTTGGTTGACGTGGACAATGTTAAGTTGCTCACCATAGGTATTGAACCCGACGACAGGGTGTTCACTTATCAACTTTGAAAGATTGCCATTGATCGCATCATCTGACTCAACCAATCGACGTAAAATACAGTCAAACGCAATAATGGTTTGTGGTGACTGCTCGGTGTAGAGTGTGGCCAAACTATCGCGAAGATGCTGGTAGATATCTTCTGGCTCAGCGAGATTGAGCACCATGCCCTCATCGATGGCGCAGAAAAATTGCAACGATCCGTCTTCGCGAACTTGCTGAATGGCACGCACATAGCTGCGACCACCGATGTTCACTGCCACCGGATTTTCGGCAAAGACAAACTCGCTTAATGCGTCAGGGTCTTTACCGACCAGGCGCGCATATTCTGGCCCTGCAGGTTCGTCATTAATTGAATAAACAATACGATTATCACGATCCGCACGCGTGACCACCATACGAATACCGGTGGGCTGAAAATGAGCAAATTGAAACACTCGTCTATGGCACACGGTACGCACCAGAAGCAGCAAAGCTGCGTCGCGGTGAAGCTTGCCATTGGCGTAGATTTGTGACTCGTTAAAATCCAGCCCATCGGCCGCCGAGCCGCCAAACAAAGGAATCGAGCCCAGCACTGGATTAATATAGGTGAGAAGCCGGTCCTCTTGTTTGGTTAAGCCATCCACCAGCAGCATTGCAAAATCATTCTGATCGCTGTGGCTTGAACGCGTTAGTAATCGCTTCGCTTCCAGTACGCGACCAGTTACCGACTCGACGGTCGCGTCGCTAATATTTTCAAAAAATACCGCTGAAATATCAAAGTAGCGGGCATCTAATCCAAACGCGGTGATACTGGCTTCAGAGTAACCACCTTCAAATAACTCACCTGCGGTAGTACATGCATAGACGGTTTTCTCGCCAAACACCTGCAAAATTTGCTCTGCGAGGGCAAAGCTACGGTACTGCGGTGAAATAAACAGGCAAATGATGGCAGTATCGAAGCCGTCAAATTGCGCTGCAATGTCGCACAATGCTTCCTTGGCAATCTCTTTATTGGAGTAAGCTCTGCGCGAGACTTCGGGCGCTTGTTGATTAGCGTTTTTAGCGGCAACTGCCATGTCCATTTCTGATCCCCCCGGAACATAGCTTTTTTATAATTTATCAGATCGAGACTACCCTACTTGTTGATCCTGATTCAATACACTAGAGAAATTTATTTCACTGGCAACCAAAACGGCTTGTGTGCGGTTTTGCACGCCCAGTTTGCGAAAGATGGCGGTGACATGTGCTTTGACCGTCGACTCAGCGATGTCCATGTCATAGGCAATTTGCTTGTTGAGTTTACCGTCGCAAATTGAGGCCAAAATGCGCCGCTGTGCAGGGGTAAGGCTTGCAATGCGTTCGATAACTGTTTTCCCATCGGATCGTCGGCCATTTTGAGTTTGGGCGACAAAGCCCTCTGGTGTGCAGGTACTGCCATCAAGTACCGTCTCGAAAGCCTTTAATATCACCGCACGGGGGCTATCTTTCAGTACGTATCCCGATGCGCCCGCATCCATCACCAGCTGAATAATGCGCGCATCATTCATTGACGACACCACGATCACGGGCACATCTGGCATGGCTGCTTTTAGCCTCATCACCCCATCGGCACCATCCACGTCTGGCAGATTGAGATCGAGGAGCACCACATCGGGCTTATAGCCGGAGCCAACCAATGTCAGCGCATCGCCGAGACAATTTTGCTTGGACACATCGTCGGTGATGCCCGCTTCGGTTAGCGTCATTGATAATGCATCGCAAAACAAAGGATGGTCATCTATGACCAATACTCGTTCGACGGTTTGATTGGCTTGAACGCTGCTCATGATTAACAAATATTTTTCTACAGATGTAAACAATCTAGCACTAAATGCCAAGCTTTGATGTAGGACTATTGGCTAGAAAACTGGCAAAAAAATCCCCGCATTCAGCGGGGATTTTCAGCTAGGCGGGGTTTAGTTCGCCAGTGCTTTTGGCAGACGGAACGTCCAGATAGACGCGCCTTGGTTCAAGTAGTTAACCTTCTTGGCAACTTCGCCGCCCCACAATGGAACCGCACCGCCCCAACCAGAGGCAACTGAGACGTACTGCTCGCCATCCATTTCCCATGTAACAGGTTGTCCAACGATGCCTGAGCCAGTTTGGAACTTCCAAAGCTCCTCACCCGTCTCGTCGTCAAACGCCTTGAGGTAACCCTCAGGGGTACCAGTGAATACCAAGCCGCCGGCGGTTGTCATCACGCCGCCCCACAATGGCGCGTTGTTTTTGTACTCCCACTTGATTTCGCCGCTGACCGGATCAATGGCTTTCAAGCTACCGATATGGTCTTCATACAAGGGCTTGATGGTGAAACCAGAACCGAGGTAGGCAGCGCCTTTCTTATAAGTAACCGGCTCGTTCCAAATGTCCATGCCCCACTCGTTAGATGGAACGTAGAACATTTTGGTCTTCTGGCTAAACGCCATTGGCATCCAGTTCTTGCCTCCGAGGAACGAAGGTGTTGCAAAGACAGTTTCGCCTTTATCGTTCGCCATTGGGTTGCCTGGACGGTTGTTTTCAACAAAAACCGGACGACCATCTTCACCAATTTTCTCTGCCCAGCTGATGTCTTTAACGAATGGTGTGGCGTTTACAAAAGCGCCATCTTCGCGATTCAAGACGTAGAAGAAGCCGTTACGGTCTGCGGTCGCGTAGCGCGCGTTTCCTTCGGCATCGACGTAAGGTACGGTTTCGTTTACACCGTCGTAATCCCAGCCTTCACGCGGCGTGGTTTGATAGTGCCACTTGATGTTGCCGTTGTTGGGATCGATCCCAATGCGCGAGGCCGCATACAAGTTATCACCCGCGTTGCCGTCGGTTGGCGTGCCTGCATTGCGCAAGTGACTGTTCCATGGCGCTGGGTTACCAGCACCAAATACCAATGTGTCGGTATCGGCATCATAAGTACCGCCGAGCCAGGTTGCGCCGCCGCCGGTTTTCCACATGTCGC
>JABXHR010000080.1 GCA_013373515.1 Gammaproteobacteria bacterium
CGGCCGACCATCAGCTCGGCAAGTTCGGATGGATTGGTGGCTGATGTTTTTCGGTGTGCCACCATTTTGCCGCCGCGCATCACCGAAACTTCGTCAGTGATGGCCATAATCTCGCGCAGTTTGTGGGTGATCAGCAAAACCGTGACACCCTGTGATTTGAGGTCTTTGAGTACTTCAAACAGTTGGTCGGCCTCTTGTGGCGTTAATACGCCGGTTGGCTCGTCCAGAATCAGAATTCTTGCGCCGCGATACAGCGCCTTGGCGATTTCGACTCGTTGTTGGACGCCGACGGGAAGCGATTCAATGGTGGCGTTTAAGTCCAGCTCGATGCCGAAGCGCTCTTGCAGGGTGCGCATTTTTTGCGAGGCTGTCTGTTTGACTTCGCCAAGTAGCGCTGACGACTCTGCGCCAAGGACAATATTCTCCAGCACCGTCATGTTATCGACCAACATAAAGTGCTGATGCACCATGCCAATACCGGCTTCAATCGCTGTCTGACTGTCGGTGATATTGATGGGTTGACCGTCGATGGCAATATTGCCCGCATCGGCTTGATAAAAACCATAGATGATCGACATCAGGGTACTTTTACCTGCACCGTTCTCGCCGATGATGCCGTGAATATGGCCTGTTTTTACCGTTAGATCGATGGATTGATTGGCATATACATCGCCAAACCGCTTATCGATACCGCTAAGCTGCAGCGCTATTTCGCTCATAGTCCGTCCAACACTTTTTATTATGGGGAAGCCCACCAGTGTGGCGGGCCAATGCTTTGGGAGGGGTTACACGTTACAAGCGTTGTCTGACATGTAATCGTGTACTTCGATTTCGCCCATGATGATATCGGTGCGCAGGCGCTCGATGGTCTTAACCATCGCAGGTGTGACCAGCTCTGCGTTGTGCTCATCAAGAGCCCAATCAACTCCACCTTCGGCCAGACCCAGTGCTTGGATACCGTAGCTGAAGTTACCTTCGGTGCCGTCTTTGAACGCGCCGTAAACGGCTTCATCGACACGCTTGACCATAGAGGTCAGCATGGTGCCTGGGTGCATGTAGTTTTGGTTGCTGTCTACACCAATGGCGTATTTGCCCTCATCGACCGCGGCTTGATAAACACCGGTGCCGGTGCCGCCAGCTGCTGCAAAGACGACGTCTGAACCTTGTTCAAACTGCGCACGTGCAAGCTCGCCGCCTTTGGCTGGGTCATTCCACGCCGCAGGCGTGGTGCCGGTCATGTTTTCGATAACTTTTGCATCTGGGTTCACCGCCAATGCACCTTGTTTGAAGCCACAGGCAAAGCGACGAATCAATGGAATGTCCATACCGCCGACAAAGCTTACGGTGCCGGTTTCTGATTTCAGTGCTGCCAATGCGCCGACCAAAAATGAGCCTTCGTGCTCTTTAAAGACAACTGAGCGAACGTTTGGCTGGTCGACCACCATGTCGATGATGGCGAAGTTGGTGTCTGGGAATTCCGGGGCAACTTCGTTGAGTGGGCCCTCGTTCATAAAGCCAACGACGACGACTGGGTCACCGCCGCGCTGCGCCAAGCGAGTGACATTCTGAGCACGTGCGCCTTCTGTGGTGAGCTCCACTTCTGCATAGCTGCCGCCAGATTCTGCTTTCCAGCGCTCTGCGCCTTCGTAAGCAGACTGGTTGAATGATTTGTCGAACTTGCCGCCTGCATCAAATTGAATGGCTGGGTCTGCAACAGCAGCGCCAGTCATTGAAACCGCACCAGCAATCATCATTGTTAAAAGGGTTTTTTTCATCGTTATTGACCTACATCCAAGGGTTGAAATATGGGCTTGATCGGCCATTTTGCCATATTGCTTGTTGGCAGTTGTTCACTACACGACTCAATCAACGTTCGACAAAGTACATGTAAGAAGCAAGTTCACGAAATGACCAAAGATGCAGCATAATCAAACCTCGTGATTAAACGCAAGCAATGAACCATGACGAATGAAGCAAACATCATCACAGTTGACCTGAAAGACTTTGATTCACAGGATCCGGCCGCCCGCGCAAAATTTGTAGACGACATCGGCCGTGCCTGTAATGACATTGGATTTGTGGCCATCAGCAATCACTACCTTAGCGATGAGCTTCAGGCGAGAGCCTATGAGCAAGTCTCTGCATTCTTCTCGATGCCGATGGACACCAAGCATAAATATATTGTCGAGGGAGCACGTGGGCAAAGAGGGTACTCGAGTATTGGCACCGAACAGGCAGTCGGTGCTGAAGTGCCCGATTTAAAAGAGTTTTGGCAACATGGCCGTGAAGCTGTTGCCGCGAATCCGATGGTAGAAGAGTTACCTGCATTCAGTGAGGTATGCCATGAAATTTATGATGCGCTTGAAAGAACCGGGCGAACGCTGTTGCGCGGCATTGCGCTGTATCTAAATCTTGAGGAAGATTACTTCGAGCCACGTGTTGAAGGCGGTCAGAGCATCATCCGTTGCATCCACTATCCGCCGATCACGCAAGAGCCCACCTCGGCGGTTCGTGCTGCGCAGCATGAAGATATCAATCTCATCACACTGTTGATGGGGGCATCTGCTGGGGGGTTAGAGATCTTGACCAAATCAGGTGAGTGGCTCGGCATTACGGCATTGCCTGGCCAATTGGTGGTCAATATTGGCGATATGCTGCAAAGGCTCACCAATGGCGTGCTGAAGTCTACGACGCATCGCGTTGTCAATCCTCCGCGTGAGCAGTGGGGTGAGTCGCGTTTTAGCATTCCGTTTTTCTTGCATCCACGTGCCGATGTGAGTTTGGCGTGTTTGCCGCAAACAATCACCGCAGACAATCCAAAGCAGTTCGAGGACATGACTGCCGGTGAGTATCTCAATGAGCGATTGGAAGCCATTCGCAAGAAGAGCACCTAAGAACGGCAATCACTGAATTGAATTCGCGCCTATATTGGCGCGGATAGTGCTAAAATTCACGGTTTGATTTCACAAAGTCGCCAACACTAAACATTATGATGCGAAGCCACTACAGCGGCGCCCTGCGCGCCGAACATATCGGTTCTGAAGTTACCCTGTGCGGATGGGTCAATCGTCGCCGCGATCACGGCGGCGTTATTTTCGTCGATTTGCGTGATCGTGCGGGCATTGCACAGGTTGTTTTCGATCCTGATCGTCCAGAAATGTTTCAAAATGCAGAAATGCTTCGCAACGAGTTCGTGATCAAAGTTAGCGGCAAAGTACGCCAGCGTGACACGGGCACGGTAAACCCCAATATGGCGACTGGCGAGATTGAAGTGCTGGCCACCGATTTGACCATCCTCAATCGTGCAGACACCCCGCCGTTCCAGCTTGATGACGACGATGTTGGCGAAGAGCATCGTTTGCGCTATCGCTATGTCGATTTGCGGCGCACAGAAATGAGCGAACGCATGATTACCCGCGCCAAAACCGTATCGGCGTTGCGTAGCTATTTGGACGGCGAAGGCTTCTTGGACATTGAGACGCCAATTCTCACTCGTGCCACACCAGAAGGTGCGCGTGACTATCTAGTCCCAAGCCGCACGCATGAAGGTGAGTTTTTCGCCTTGCCACAGTCTCCACAGCTATTCAAACAGTTGTTGATGATGGGTGGAATGGATCGCTACTATCAGGTGGCTCGCTGTTTCCGCGACGAAGACCTGCGCGCAGATCGCCAGCCTGAATTTACTCAGCTCGATATGGAAATGTCGTTTGTTGACGAAGAAGACGTCATGGGCACAGCGGAAAACATGCTTCGCCACGTGTTCAAGACCGTTCTCGATATCGACTTGCCAAACCCATTCCCGCGGATGACCTATGCAGATGCAATGCGCCTGTATGGCTCTGATAAACCAGATCTTCGCATCCCACTGCAATTGGTTGATGTGGCCGATTTGTTGAAGGGATCGGACTTTAAAGTATTTGCCGGTCCAGCCAACGACCCTAAGGGTCGAGTTGCGGCAATGCGGGTGCCAGGTGGCAACAGCCTGACGCGTAAAGAAATCGATGACTACACCGCATATGTCGGACGCTATGGGGCCAAGGGCCTTGCCTATATCAAGTGCAACGATGTGGCCGCCAAGCGCGAAGGCTTGCAATCGCCGATCATCAAATTCTTCTCCGACGAAGCAATCGACGGCGTGCTCGAGCGCACCGGCGCGCAAGATGGCGATTTGATTTTCTTCGGCGCTGACTCTGCCAAGGTGGTCAACGACGCATTGGGCGCGCTTCGCGTTCGCGTCGGCCAAGATATGAAGATGATCGAAGGTGAATGGGCTCCGATGTGGGTCGTTGACTTCCCAATGTTTGAATACGACCCGCGCGATAAGCGCTTGGTTGCGTTGCACCACCCATTTACCTCACCCAATTTGGCAGACGGCGAAGTTCCTTCTGAAATGGGTGAGCACACACTGTCTCGTGCCTACGATATCGTGCTCAACGGCTATGAGATTGGTGGCGGATCGATTCGTATTCACGACACCAAGATGCAATCAGAGGTCTTCAAATTGCTCGCAATCAGCGATGCAGAAGCACAAGAAAAATTCGGCTTCTTGTTGGATGCGTTGCGCTTTGGGGCGCCACCACACGGTGGCTTAGCATTTGGTATCGATCGACTGGTGATGCTGATTTGCGGCGCGACCTCAATACGCGATGTCATCGCATTCCCCAAAACCCAGTCTGCAGCATGTTTGATGACCGATGCGCCGGGTGAGGTATCTGAAGCGCAACTCAAAGAATTGAGCTTGCGCATCCGCAAGCCAGTGGTCGAGAACTAAGGCGCCGGTGAACACGCGCTTTAAACGGCCGGAATCTGTGTTGGTGGTGATCTACTGCCGCACAGACGTGCTCGTGATGCAGCGCAAAGATGACCCAAATTTTTGGCAGTCGGTAACTGGTAGTTTGGAGTGGGACGAAACCCACGACTCTGCTGCAGTGCGAGAACTCTTCGAAGAGACTGGTATCGATCAGCAACCAATCTACAGCGGACAATTCGCACGCTTTGTTGTCAGAGAATCTTATCGCCACAAATACGGCACTGATCAACCGATCGAAAATATCGAATATATTTATCACTGCGAAATGTGCAAAAAGCCAGAGATCGCGCTTAGCCCGGATGAGCATACGGCCTTTGAGTGGCTGCCGTGGCCGCAGGCTGCAGAAAGATGCTGGTCGCCGAGCAATCGCGAAGCTATTTTGGCGCTATTTAACGCATCGTAAATTCACTCAACGCCCACTGCGTTGGCAATCGTAACGGAGGCAGAGATGGCTGGTCACAGCAAATGGGCCAATATTCAGCACCGCAAAGGTGCACAGGATAAAAAGCGTGGAAAAATCTTCACCAAACTGATTCGTGAAATCACCGTAGCGGCCAAAAATGGCCCCGACCCCTCTGCTAATCCACGTCTACGCTTAGCCATCGATAAAGCGCTGTCCGCCAATATGACCAAAGACACCATTGAGCGTGCCGTCAAACGCGGCGCCGGAGATGGCGATGCAGAGCAGCTAGACGAAGTTCGTTATGAGGGCTATGGCGTGGGGGGTGTAGCAGTGATGGTCGATGCCATGACCGATAACCGCAATCGCACAGTCGCCGAAGTGCGCCATGCATTTAACAAGCACGGCGGCAACTTGGGCACCGAAGGCTCGGTGGCATTTCAGTTCGCCAATCAAGGGTATTTGGTGTTTGCAGATGATATTGATGAGGACGCTTTGCTAGAGGCCGCGCTGGAGGCGGGTGCTGAAGACGTGATGTTGCACAACGATGGATCATTGGAAGTGATTGTGGCCGCAGAGCAGTTTGTTAATGTTAAAGAAACACTCAGTGATGCTGGGTTTTCGGCTGAAGGGGGCGAGGTGACCATGCGCGCGAATATTGAAGTTGATGTGGATCTAGAGGTCGCTCAAACCCTAATCAAGATGATCGACATGCTCGAAGATCTCGATGATGTGCAAGCGGTCTATACCAACGCCAACATACCAGCAGAGGCGTATCAGTAATTGGTTCGGATTATTGCCATTGACCCTGGATCCGTCGTAACTGGTGTTGCGGTCATCGAAGCTGAGCGCCAGCGTTACCGCCATTTGTATCATGGGCATTTACGTGTCAAAGGTGATGCTTGGTCGGAGCGGCTTTATTGCATTTTTCGCGAAATCAGTGGATTGACGGCAGAGTATCAGCCTCATGAAGCGGCGATTGAAGAAGTATTTATGTCCAAAAACGCCATGTCTGCGCTAAAGCTAGGCCAAGCACGTGGCGCGGCGATTTGCGCATTGGCGGAGCAAGGTTTGCCCGTGTCTGAGTATCCCGCGAGATTGGTCAAGAAAACCGTGGTCGGCACCGGTGCAGCGGACAAGTCGCAGGTGCAGCACATGGTCGGCGCAATGCTTGGGTTGCAAGGCAAGATTCAAGCAGATGCAGCCGATGCGCTCGGCATAGCCATATGCCACGCCATCCACCGAAATTCGCCGATCCATCGGCTTGGAGTTAAAAAATGATCGATCGTCTGACAGGTGCATTGGTAGAGAAGCAAGCCAGTCACTTGGTGGTGGATTGCCATGGCGTGGGCTACTTGGTTGAGGTGCCGTTAACCGTTCTAGGTGATTTACCACCTTTAGGTGAAACGGTGACCTTGCTGACGCATTTCGTTGTTCGCGAGGATGCTCAACTGCTCTACGGCTTCATACGGCATGAAGACCGAACATTGTTTCGCACCTTGTTAAAGGTAAACGGTGTTGGCGCTAAAATCGCGTTGGCTGTGTTGTCAGGGATGAATGCCAGTGAATTTGCGTGGGCAGTGCAGCACGATGACATTTCAACCTTGGTAAAGCTTCCGGGTGTCGGTAATAAACTTGCAGAACGTCTAATTGTCGAAATGCGTGACAAGGTGGGTGGACTGAGCACGTCCCCAGGCATAGCGCCGACCAAAGGCGTGAAAATTTCCGGCAATACAGTCCCGACCAATACCAAATCTGAGGCTGTCGCAGGGCTTGAGGTTTTGGGTTACAAGGGGACAGACGCCGTTAAGTTGGTAGACGCCGTTTATCAAGAGAGTTTGACCAGTTCAGAGCTGATCAAGTTGGCGCTGCGAAGTACAGTGCGATGAGCGCTGCCAACCATACGATCCAACTTCAAATCGAACTGTGACAACCAGTAGAAAAAAGGGCTCAGGTTAAGAGCCCCTTGATCAATTAGCTTAATTCTTGAGCCTCGTTCACAGCCACTGCAGTAATATTTACAATTGCGCGAACTGTCGCAGCATCGGTTAACACATGCGCTGATTTTGCGGCACCCACCAGCATTGGGCCGATCGGCTGCGCTTCAGCGAGTACCTTAACAGTGTTGTAGGTAATGTTTGCGGCGTCCAAATTTGGAAATACCAATAGGTTTGCCTCGCCTCTAAAACCACTTCCGGGGAAAATTCTGTCACGGCGCTTTTCTTGGAGCGCTGTGTCCGCGTGCATTTCGCCATCGCATGGTAAGTCAGGATAACGCTCGGCGATAATTTCGCGGGCTTTACGCATTTTCAATGCAAACGGGTTGTGGCGTGTACCGAAGTTTGAGTGTGAGAGCAGTGCAGCTTTTGGTGACATGCCGAACCTTCTAACGGTTGCGGCGCCCATGGCGGCCGTCTCTGCGATGTGCTCTGGCGTTGGGTCTTCGGAAATATGTGTATCCGTCAGGAAGTAAGTGCCTTGCTGCAAAATTAGCATGGTCACTGCACTGAGATCGCTGACACCTTCGGCAAGGCCGATGATGTTCTTGACGCGGTTGACATGCTTGATATAGCCGCCTTGTACGCCGCACACCATGGAGTCTGCCAAACCAATTTTGACCATGGTGGCAGCGATTGCGGTGGCATCTGACCGCACCATATTGGCCGAAAACTCTGGTGGAGAGCCACGACGGCAATTGGCCGCATGATACGCCTCTGTTAGCTTGTCGTGATCTGGGTTGTGCGCTGGATCGACAACTTGTACATGCTCGCCAATCTTGAATCGAAGGCCCAGTTTTTTCACTTGCGCTTCAATCACGGCAGGGCGACCAATAAGAATTGGTAGACAAATGCCGTCGTCGACCAGCTGCTGTACAGCGGTTAGGACGCGCCGTGATTCGCCTTCGGCGTAGACCACTCGCTTGGGGTTCATTTTGGCCTGTTCAAATACAGGTCGCATGACGTTACCGCTGCGGTAGATAAATGAGGCCAATTGACGGTGATAGGCTTTGAAATCTTCGATAGGGCGCTTGGCGACACCGCTGTCCATCGCTGCCTTGGCCACGCGCGCTGGGATTTCGGTCATCAAGCGCGGGTCGAACGGTTTTGGGATTAGGTATTCTGGGCCGTATTCAAATACTGCACCGCCGTAGGCGCTTGTGACCTCGTCAGAGGCTTCACGCATGGCAATATCAGAAATGGCTTCCACGGCTGCAACTTTCATCTCTTCGTTGATGGTGGTCGCGCCGACGTCAAGCGCGCCTCGGAAGATAAAGGGGAAGCACAGGACGTTGTTCACCTGATTGGGGTAATCCGAGCGGCCGGTTGCAATATAGGCATCTTGGCGCACGGACAGCACCACTTCTGGGCGAATTTCGGGCTCTGGATTGGCCAGTGCGAGAATGACCGGTTTTTCTGCCATGGCAGCGACGTCTTCAGCTTTAACCACACCTGGCGCCGAGAGGCCCATAAAAATGTCTGCGCCAACCAGCGCTTCGGACAATGTACGCACGCTGGACTTTGTCGCAAATGCGCCTTTATAAGGATCCATGTTGCCGCGGCCCTCATAAACCACGCCGTCACGATCACAAATGACGATATTTTCTCGCTTCAGACCCATGCTGACGAGCAGGTTTAAGCAGGCGATGGCTGCTGCGCCAGCGCCCGACGCCGCTAGTTTACAGTCTTCAAGATTCTTGTCTGCCAAGCGCAACGCGTTACGCACAGCAGCCGCAACTACAATCGCGGTGCCGTGTTGGTCGTCATGGAAAACGGGAATTTTCATGCGCTCACGCAGGCGCTTTTCGATCTCAAAACACTCAGGTGCGCGAATGTCTTCTAGGTTGATTCCGCCAAAGGTGGGCTCTAGTACCTCTACCGCGTTGCAAAAACGGTCAATATCCGTGGTGTCTACTTCGATATCGAAGCAGTCGACTCCAGCAAATTTTTTGAAAAGAACCGCTTTGCCTTCCATTACTGGTTTACCAGCGAGTGGTCCGATCGCACCGAGGCCGAGAACCGCCGTGCCGTTACTAATGACGGCAACTAGATTGCCGCGGCTGGTGTAGAGCGCTGCGTCGTCGGGATTGGCATGGATCGCTTCACATGCAGCGGCGACGCCGGGAGAGTAGGCAAGGGCTAGATCGCGCTGGCTACCCATTCGTTTGGTTGGACGAATTTCGAGTTTGCCGGGCTTGGGGAATTGATGATAGTCGAGAGCGTCTTGATTGAGCGTATCTGCCATGATTGCCTAACTTTTACTGGGCTGTGGATAAGCGTTCCAGTATAGCATTTGCAGGGTTGCGCGATGGCAAACCTGCAGTAAATTGACGCTGATTTTCACCCAAGCGATATCGGGCGAATATGAGCCAGAACTCTCAGAGGAACAGAGCGGCTTTGTTGGCTTTTTTGACGAGCAAGTAATAGATCACCCCGCGATAGCGTGGCGTTGCCTTGTAGGTATCACCAATGCTTTGAATCATGTCATTCAGTGCGTCTGAATCTTCGAGGCCAAGGCGCTTCACCAAGAAATTGCGGCGAACACGATCTACTTCGGCGGGCTGAGTGAAAGCGACAGTTTGTGCGTCGCGATTGTAAATCGCGGGCCCGATAGAGCGGACAACTCGATGCAAAAGTTTGGCATCGACCTCTTCGCCCATTTCTTCGAGGTGTTTGGTGTATGCAGCAATAGCCTGGTCAAATTTGCTCATGGTTACGATTCCATTTCATATCTATTCTTATGATCTGTATTCTTCTTGCCATTCAGTACGCGGATGAATCGCCGAAGTCACCCTTTTGAGTGTTGGGCGAATTCTAACAGGATTCGCGTACTAGTGGCTGAAAATTGACGCTAAAAATTGATGGTGTCGACAAAATGACGGATTGACAAATGATTACGTTTTCTGAT
The DNA here is from genome assembly GCA_013373515.1 of Gammaproteobacteria bacterium. Lineage (GTDB taxonomy): Bacteria > Pseudomonadota > Gammaproteobacteria > JABXHR01 > JABXHR01 > JABXHR01. Next base: position 10,116 of record JABXHR010000080.1, read on the forward strand.
GCGCAAATCAGGATTGCAGGGCGGGTGTTATTACAAGGGGCAAGCTTCGCGATTCACCCAGGATGGCGAGTGGGACTTACGGGGGCTAATGGTGCAGGCAAGTCGACCCTTCTGAGAGTGATCCAAGGTTCCGTGCAGCTGGATACTGGCGAAATGACATTGCCGGGGCACTGGGTCAAGGCTGAGGTTGAACAAGAAATTGCAGGCTATGCGGGCGCGTTGATCGACTACGTTTTAGATGGCGATACACGCTTTCGCGACGCGGAACGTTTGGTTAGTCAAGCGCAAGCGGCCAACGACGGTGAGCGGTTGGCAAAATATATGGCCCAGTTTCAGGATATAGGCGGCTATGAAGCCACCTCTAAAGCGGGCAAGCTGCTCTCAGGCTTGGGTTTCAAAACAGAGCAGCATAATACTGCACTGTCTTCGTTCTCTGGCGGCTGGCAAGTGCGTGCGGCGCTGGCGCGGGCCTTGATGTGTCAATCAGATTTGTTGTTGCTCGATGAGCCGACC
>JABXHR010000173.1 GCA_013373515.1 Gammaproteobacteria bacterium
CAAGCCCACTGGAAATTGTATCCGCCCAGCCAACCCACAACGTCCACAACCTCACCCACAAAATACAACCTCGGCACAGTGTGCGATTCCATTGTTTTTGACGACAACCAATTGGTGTCAACGCCGCCAATCGTCACTTCAGCCGTCCGATATCCCTCGGTTGCAGTGGGCTTGACACGCCACTGCTGACAGGCATCTGCGATTGCTTTGAGGTCAATGTTTTTAACGTTACCGATACTCTGATCTAGATGCGCTGAGTTGTTCGTAAACGGAAGATGACCAATTAAGGCCCTTGACAATAGCTGCCCCAAGGCTGTTCGCACCTTTTGTTGGCTATGCTCCGCCTTGGCATCCAGTAGAGCTTGGTATAGGTCGCCTTGTGGGTAGAGATCAATTGTTACGGCGTCTCCCGGCAGCCAATAGTTTGAGATTTGCAGAGCCGCTGGACCACTAAGTCCGCGGTGGGTGAATAGCAAGGGGTCGAGAAATCGACCATCGTTTACTGATACTTCACTCTGCCAGGCCATTCCACTGAGTGAGTCACAGACCGCTTTGAGCTCTCCACTCGCTGTAAATGGCACCAAACCTGCGCGTCGTGGTAAACATGGCATCTTAAATTGCTCAGCAATTCGATACCCTAAGCCGTCACCTTTCATAGACGGAATAGATAACCCACCTGTCGCCACAATTAAACTCTCACAAGCAAAATCACGCAATTGGCTATCAACGATCAAAAACTGGTTATTAATCCTTTCTATTTTCGAAATTTCGCATTGATAGCAATAATTCACATTGCCTAATTCACATTCTGCGAGCAAAAGATTTAAAATATCCTTTGCACTATCATCGCAAAATAACTGCCCATGATCGCGCTCATGAAATTTTATTTTATACTTATTAATTAGCGATAGAAAATCCCACTGTGTATATTTAGACAGCGCGCTTTTGACAAAATGTGGATTTGCACAGAGATAATTATCAGCAGAAATATTGTAATTGGTGAAGTTACAGCGCCCCCCACCTGACATCAAGATCTTGCGTCCTGGCTTGGCTGCCTTCTCCAACACCATCACCCGGCGACCTCTTGAAGCAGCAGTGGCCGCTGCCATGAGGCCCGCAGCGCCGGCACCGATTACAATGACATCAAACTTCAACATTCGATTTTTGTACAAAATGAGAAGTGTATCAATTTGCCGCTTCTGCAACAGGACAAGTTCACAAATTCAATTGCATCTCGCGCGAACCATGCCAAAATAGGCGCACACTCTGTTTACAGTCTTTACAAGCCTTAATAATATTTTCACTGAACTTGGCAACGCACCTCAAAACTGAGCTCTCGCAAACTTCGAGACGCATTAACAGCGCCAAGCAAGGTAGAAAAACACAACGACAATGCATGTGATTATTAAGACTGATTAGAGAGTCATTAGAACAATGATAATGATAAGACGAGAGTTGACCTATGAACCATCACCTAATCAGAGCAATTTACAAGAGCATCACCACCCCAAACATGTGGCCTGGGCTGGTCGATCAAATTGCATCCGAGGTTGGCAAACCCAAAGACGACGACTACCTACAACAACACTCCGAAATCTCAATGCATCTCGCGCAGGCTGTGACCCTTGCGCAAGAGTTTAACGGTGTCGGTAGCGAATCCAGGCACACCAGCATTGGCAAGCACAATGTGATGCAATGCATCATCGATCCAAACGGCAACATCGACGCCAGCTGCGCACAGAGCCATAAACTTGGAATTTTCACCCTAGACCATATCAGCAAGGGCGGCCTGCCATCGCAACTTCAGGCAAAAATTGAGAAAATCCTCGATCACCGATACAAAGAATCAGCGGACGTTTTTGAACACGAAAACAATATCTATATCCTTTATGCCGAGGCAGATGACATCGGAAATTTGCGCTGCTCAATTATTCCCAAATCAATCGAACGAGACATTGACTTCACCCCATTGAAATTGGCCTTCAAACTGAGCCGCCGCGAAACAGATGTTTGTCTACCTCTGGTCATGGGACTGGACGCCAATGGCATTTCGACCTTTCTCGATGTGGGGCACGAAACTGCAAGAACCCACATCAAATCCTTGATGAACAAAACCAAAACGCACAGCCGCGCAGAGCTCACCCAGTTGTTGATACGGGTGAGTGCGACCAAGAACGATGAAATTTTGCGTGAGACCGTTGCGACTTGTGAGTTTGAGCTTTCCGACGGACGCAAACTTGGCTACGTCTATCACGACTACGAGCAACCGCGCACCATTGTTTATTTTCACAGCATCATCGGGTCACGCTATGAAATACCCAATGAGGTCGCAGAACGTGCAGGTCACGCTGGCTACAACATCCTTAGCTTTGAACGTCCGGGTTACGGTCGCTCCACCCCGTTTGATGACTATGATGCAAGCCTCGTGGCGACAGATCTATATCAGCTGCTAATCCACCTCAAAGTCAAACAGTGTGTCTTACTTGGTTTGTCACACGGAGGACTCTTCGCACTGACATTTGCAGAGCAATTCTCGAAGTTGGTCGAGGGTGTCATTTGCGTCGGTACTAGTCGCGTACCACGGCTAGCCTCCGAATTTGAGGGGCTTCATCCAATTTACTCGGCAAGTACTCGACTGGTTAGTTTGGCACCACAAGTTTGGAACAAGATCTCTAAGTTGCTGCGCTTGACGCTCAGTCGAACAACGAGCGATCTAATCGACTTCTACATGCGGCAAATGAGCGACGAAGACAAATCGTTTTTGCAAAGTAGCTACGTCAAAAAGCTATGGTGGGAAAGTCTACGTGAGTCCTCTTCGGGTCAAACACAGTACTTCATGCCCTTTATGGAAATACGCAACATCATATCTCAGGAAGATCAAGATTATTCAATGCTCAAATTGCCAGTAAGTTTGATCTATGGCGTGCAGGATCGTCATATCAACCGACAGCTTATCGATAGCCTAGTGTCGTCAATCGATCGACATACCATCTACCCTATTGAAGATGCCGGCACGATGGTATTGTTCACCCACTTTGACAGCATCATCGCCAACATCGATGCGTTGCTTGCGGGCAATCCCTGCACATTCGGGCTGACGAAAGTTGCACAAATGGCTCAGCAGGCACAAGAAGCCGGATAAATCACGCCGCATTTGGTAAGGATCAAGCCGAGTTGGGTGGTTTATTATCCACCCTTTGATGAAACTTCCGAAGACCCCACCGATAACTTGACGATACCATCGGCCAATCATCGGCACATCACCATGCGGCAAATCACTCGCTCCTATTGTTCTACCCCCGGCAAGACGCGCCTGTGTTGTATTGCCTGTGGATTGTTTTTGCAGGTCAAGAGCTGAACATGCGCTGGGCTCTGGTGTGCTCGATCATTCTGCATCTCATTGCCGTCGCGGCAATTTATCTCGCGCCCCGCGATGATCAATCCCCGCTGTCATACGTTGAAGTCTCGCTAAACAACCTCGCCCCAACCGATGCGCCTCAACCAATACCGACAAACAACACCGCACCGACCGAGCAACACAAGCCATCAAAAGCCGAC
>JABXHR010000086.1 GCA_013373515.1 Gammaproteobacteria bacterium
CGAGCCAAACGATCGGATAGATCGTCTCAAGGTCGCGTTCTTGCCAAGCCTTGAGCTCTGGGACGAGTTTGTCGGTAATGGCGTTGATGGGGCCGTTTGAGACCTCAATGCCATAGATCTCAGCGTAAGCACCGACAAATCAGCGTCTACCAACTAGCCAGTTAAGCGCTCACACTTCATCGCATCGTTTTTCCGATTTTGAGTTTGCAATGCATCGTGTCCCTGACGCTCGGCGCTATCCGCGCTGCCACGCGCAATTTTGGCGTGAGCACTATACCTATTGGCGAGAGAGTGTTTTTTCGATGGCGGCGTATTGTCGGCGCAACGATTTGGATATTGCCGCATTTTACCGTTATCGAGCCACGATTCGGGCACAATATCAACGCCGCTGGGTCGGTGCTCGGTGGTGTTGCGGTGAACGCGCATTTGCAGGTCTTGCGACATTCGGATCAGGCATGCGAGGTTTTTCTGTACCGCGATGCAGTTGATTTTCGCAAAAGCTACCGTGGCTTGGCTGCATTGGTGCAGTTTGAGCTCGAGCGCGATCCGGCCGATGGTGCGCTGTATGTTTTTATCAATCGCCACCGCACGCGCATTAAAATTTTGCTCTGGGAACGAAATGGCTTTGTGCTCTATTACAAGGCGCTCAGTGAAGATCGCTTTTGCTGGCCGTTTAGTGATGACGATTCGTTGAGCCAGACGGTCGATGGCCAATCGTTCAACTGGTTGCTCGATGGCATTGATTTACGGGCCATTTCACGGCATCAATCCTTAGAAAATACCGCATTTTTCTGACTAGTCTAGGCGGCGGCATGGTGCAATAAAGCATTGTTTTATATGAGTTTGTCTTGTTTTGGATGCGCAAAACCCGGGGCTAGAAAACACCGTCAGTGATGTTGATCAGTTGCTCGCCGCATTGCAGGAAGCGTCGCGTATTATACGAGAAAGAGATCGTGCGCTTGAAGACAAAGCTCAAACTATTGATCTGCAAAGCCAGCAAATACATGCCAAAAACGCTCAGAACAATGAGCTGAGAAAGCAACTGCCATGGTTCAAGGAGCAACTGCGCCTCGCGATGGCAAAGCGCTTTGGCCGATCCAGCGAGAAACACCGGGCTCAAGAGGAGTTGTTCGACGAGGCCGAAGTGCTGGTCGTTCAGGAATAAGCCGCCGATGACTTGCCGTTAGATAATGAGCCGTTAGCCAAGCAAACGCACACCCCACGCCAGCGCCCTTCGGTACTCAATCCCAATTTGCCGCGTGAGCGTATCGAGTTCTTGCTCAGCGATGCGGAGCGTGAACTTGCGGTCGAGACCTTCTTTGAAAAGGTCAAAGAAGAGCTACACATCGTACCGGCGCAATTTAGCGTACGCGAGTATTACCAAGAAAAAGCCTTGATCATCGATGATCAAGGCGAGCGCAGCATCCTCAACGCTGAGCGTCCCGAACATCCGCTCGGAAAATGCCAAGCCAGTACGGCGTTGCTGGCCTATTGCCTGGTGAGCAAATACACCGATGCCATCCCGCTTTATCGGATGGCCAAGATCATGGATCGCAATGGCTTACACATCAGCGACACCTCATTGGCGCGCTGGATGGTACGCTTGGGCGATGTCCTTGAGCCGCTGTATCAGCATTTCAAAACCCACTGCCTATCGGGCGATTTACTGCAGATGGATGAAACCCCAGTGCAAGTGCTAGATGATCCATCGCATAAAGGCTGGATGTGGGTCAGCCGAGGCGGCCCCTTATCTCAGCCGGCGGTGATCTTCGACTACGACACCGCGCGATCCAGCTCCGTGATCCACGAACACATCACTACCTTTGCAGGGCGCTATTTGCAGTGCGATGGCTATAGCGCCTACGCTAAACCCTGCGCGGTACAAAATCTCACCCGCGTCGGTTGTTGGGATCATGCCCGGCGCAAGTTTGTTGATGCGCAAAAAGCGCAGCCCAAACAACCAAAAGCCAACAAAGCCCCGAGCCGAGCGGATCAAGCCTTGGCGATGATCGGCAAACTCTACGCCATCGAAAAGGCCATCAAAGACCAAACCCTGAGCGAGCGCAACCAAGCCCGCCAAACCCAAAGCAAAGCGCAGTTGGAGAAACTGCACGCTTGGCTTGAAAAGCACGCACCAAAGGTCGCCAAAGACTCGCATATCGGCAAAGCCTTGAGCTCTGGGACGAGTTTGTCGGTAATGGCGTTGATGGTGCCGTTTGAGACCTCAATGCCATAGATCTCAGCGAGGTGTTCGCGCATGGATTTATAGCTTGTTCCGAGCGCAAACAAGGACTAGAATTTGCGCTCCATCTCGTCGGTTAAGAGGGTCTGTTGCTTCTTGACCAGTTGCGGCTCAAAAGAGGATTCTCGGTCGCGAGGCGTGTTCAGTGTGAAGGCACCTGCGGCGCTCTTAACCGTCTTTGGTGTAGAGCCTTTCTTACGATTGCCTGTGCTTCCAGTTTGCTCTAAATGAACATCCAGTTCACCGCTGTAAAGCGGCCTCGGTGAGCTGCTTGATCAATGGCGTCAATACGCCATCTTTACCGTGTAGGTTTTTGCCGGACTTGAGCGCTTCTAACGCCGTGTCAAAGTCAAATGGTTGGTCATTCATATGTCATCTCGTTTTCAGTCAGTTTAACGATTTGACACAGAGTTATGAACAGACCC
>JABXHR010000158.1 GCA_013373515.1 Gammaproteobacteria bacterium
ACCTGCAGCGCTCTCGGGTGGCCAGCGCCAGCGTGTGGCCATTGGCCGCGCCATTGTGCGCAATCCAGAGGTGTTTTTGTTCGACGAACCGCTGTCAAACCTCGATGCAGCCCTGCGCCACGACACCCGTGTCGAAATCGCCAAACTGCACCGTCAGCTCGGCGCAACGACAATTTATGTCACCCATGACCAAGTCGAAGCCATGACCTTGGCAGACAAAATCGTCGTCCTCAAAGATGGCCAAGTCATGCAGGTCGGCGCACCAATGACCCTGTTTAACCAGCCAGATAACCAATTTGTCGCAAGCTTCCTAGGTTCACCAAAGATGAACTTTTTCAACGGCAAGCTTGGCGAGGTGAACGCAGACAGCGCCACTGCCAGTTTCGTGGGCACGGGCTTTAGTACTGGTCAAGTTAGGCTGGTATCGACCCAAAAATCTGCGGGTGATGACGCCATTTTTGGCATTCGCCCGCAACACCTACAGCTCGACGACAATGGCCCGTTAAAAGGCACCATCACACTGGTGGAGCGTCTTGGAACCGAAACTGTTGTCGAGCTCACCGACGCCGACGGAACACCCTTTAGGTTTGCCTCACCCGACAGTCCAGATTTAACCGTGGGCCAAGACGTGGCCTTTCGATTCGACGACGCGAGAGCACATTTGTTCTAGCCCGTGATTGTGCAGCAATGACAATCGGTCATTGCTGCTTGCACCTTTCACAAATCCTACACGCCGCGCAAAACTCGGCCTACACTATCGAACTTGTTTCGACCAAATCATACCCATGAACCCCGGCCTTGGCATTGCGCTCAAAGTTTCCTCTGTTATCGCATTTGTAGTGATGGCCGCCATCATCAAATGGCTCAGTACCAACATTCCAACCGGTCAGATCATGTTTTTTCGCGCCAGCATTGCCGTGTTTATCATCCTGGCGTGGGTGGCAAAATCAGACGCCATCACAACTAGCCTACGCACAGAGCGCTACGGTGGGCATTTTTTGCGCGCATTGCTCGGCACCTCGTCAATGGCATGCACCTTTGCAGCACTGCACTATCTACCACTACCCGATGCAACCGCGATTAACTATGCCTCACCACTGCTCACCGTCGCACTGGGCGCAGTATTGATCGGTGAAGTGGTGCGCGCATTTCGCTGGTTTACTGTTTTATTGGGGCTGGTGGGTGTTTTGATCGTGCTATATCCGCAAGTGGGCCAGCAAACCGACACCGGCGCCATGATCGGCGCGGCGCTCGCCTTGGCAGGTGCTGTGCTCGCCGCAGGTGCACAGGTGCAAATACGACGGCTCATCAAGCTCGAACGATCAGCGACAATCGTGTTTTATTTTTCGATTAACGCCACATTTCTCGCGTTATTGAGTCTCCCATTTGGCTGGGTGATGCCAAATGCGATGCAACTTACCGGTTTGGTATCGATCGGCCTGCTCGGCGGCTTTGGGCAGTTGATGCTAACCAACAGCTACCGCTTCGCCGATGCAGCGATTGTGGCACCATTTGAATACACATCGATGTTGATTGCCGTTGTACTGGGGGTCTGGCTCTTCGATGACATCCCCACGATGTATACCTATGTGGGCACGGCCATCATCATCATTGCGGGGGTATTGATCATTTGGCGCGAGCACTATCTTGGCTTGGAGCGAACCCGCCCAAGGCGCGCCAACACCCCAAGCTAAATTGTGCTTGCAGCGCGACGTGCCGCCAGCCCGCGCCGATAGCCATCAAACGTAATCAAGCCCACACCAAAAATGACGACCGCGCCACCGATCAAAGCACCGGGGCTGAGTGTTTCACCCAAAAACCAAACACTACCCAACACAGAAAATAGCGGCATCAGCAGTAAAAACGGCGCAACCATCCCGACTGGGTATATCCGAAGCAGGCTAAACCAAAAGCCATACCCCACTGCCGTCATTACCAACCCCAAGTAAACCACCGCCCCCAAGACCACCCATCCCGCGTCGGCAATTGCCGCACGCTGACCGTCTTCAAAAATCCAAGACATCACAAACAATTGAATCGACGCGTAGACCGCCACCCAGGCTGTTGCGGCCATCCCGCTGAGCGTAAGCATCTTGCGCACCATCACCTGACCCACCGCCCAGCAGGCACAGCCACCAATCACCAGAAATACTGCATACAATTGGCTCTGTGTCTTGGGCTCGCCCACGATCAATGCCACGCCGCCAAAACAAATCAACACGCCGAGCCACTTTGGCCAGTGGTTGCGCTCGGACAACAGCACCGTGCCAGCGATTATCAGAAACGGCACCTCCAACTGCACCAACAGCGCCGTCACGGAGGCATCTAGTCCCTTCAGGCCGGTATAGGTCATCGAGTATTGCAAGGCAGCCGACATGAGCGTGACCCAAAACAAGCTTAGATACTCACCCTTGGGCAGTGGCACCCACCAGACCAAGGTCAGCGCCGTTACCAAAAATCGCAACGCCATCAAAAGGATCGGAGGAAAGTGCCCAATGGCGGCTTTTGCGAACACCAAACCCATGCCCCATATCAAGGCAACAGATACGCCCATCACAATATGAATCAAACGCATATCAACGCCTCATAAACTTAGACACAAACCAGCTGGTTTTCGGCAGAGGCTCAAACGGCATTTTGCGTTCGGCCGACGGACGCGCACGCATACGCAGCAAACCAATCAATACCAGCAGCACATGTGCACAGGCGATATACCCAAATAGCGCACCAGTGCCAAGGACCTGCATGACCTGACCTGCCGTCAAAGGAGATACAATCGCCCCTAGGGTATACGCCGCCAGTAACGATGCATTGATTTCAACAGCGTTGCCATCAGCACCGAAGTCATTGGCATGCGCCGCACTGACACTGTAAATTGGAAACACCACCAGGCCAAACAGCCCCGATAGCCAATACACGGTCGTCCCAGCATCCGCCGGCAGGCGACTTAAGCCATAGCAAACTGGCAAAGACAGCAACGAAAGCACAATCAATACCCGACGACGATCCACGCGATCCGAGAGCCACCCCACCGGCACCTGTGAAATCGCACCGCCCAACACCGCTGCCGCGAGAAATAACGCGATTTGTGCAGGCATTAAGCCCGTTTGTTCGCCGTACACTGGACCGACCATCCGAAAGCTCGCAGACGACACACCCGCGACAACCACCCCTAAAAATCCGAGCGGAGATAACCTGAATATCTTGATGACATTGATGCGCGGAATCCGCGTTAACTCTGGCGAGGCATGTGTGGTCATCGTCAGGGGGAACAAACTCAAACACACCAAAATAGCGATCACATTAAACGCAACATAACTGGTCGGATCGAGCACAGAAATGAGCAGTTGCGCGCCGAGATTGCCGACCAAATCAATCAAACGGAAAAAGCCCAACACACCGCCACGCTCTTGGTTGGTGACTTTCTGGTTAATCCAAGACTCAAGAACCGTATAGGCCCCCGCAATCGAGACCCCAGAAACCACCCTTAGCACGGTCCACTGCCAAGGCCCAATCCACAGCGTGTGCAGCAACACAGAAATCACGCCAATGGCTGTTACTGCTGCGAATGCACGCGAGTACCCGATGCGCTTCATCAAGCGCGGCACCCAGTAACAGCCGATAAAAAACCCTAGAAAATGCCCAGAACCTAACATCCCGATCTCGGCCAAACTAAAGCCTCTTGCGCTGGCCGCCAAGGCATCGAGCGGCCCAATCGAGCCAGAGCCAAACTGCACAAGCAAAATCGAAACAAATAACGCGGAAAAGCTAACCAGACTAGACATAAACACCTCTGCTGACCCGACTATAGCCGCACACGCAAGAGGCAAACAGCTATTTGCGCCGCATGGCGCGAGCAGACAAGAAAGGCGTATAAATGAATATCAACAAAGTGGCTTTGGCGGCAAGCTCGCAACAACAAGCAGCGCACAACCGATTGAGGTCGCCGCGGTTAACTGAAGAATAAATGCAACGATAGCGACAAGTTAAACGGTACAGAACTCAATCAGCCAATACGCCGACCCTAGACAAATGCCATCGTCGCTTGCATCTGCGCAACCAATTTGGTGTCGCCAGTATCCAGCCAAGCGACGACCGCCCCCGAACACACCGCAATATTGCGCCCCGCATTGATCACCGTGCCAGTTTCCTTAAACAGCTGTCCTTGTGCTGGACGGATAAAGTTGACCTTAAACTCGACGGTCACCACTTCTTTTCCCTCTGGAGCTTGCGTGAGCGCAGCATAGCCACAGGCGCTATCGACCACACTGGTAATTGCACCGGCATGGATAAAGCCATGTTGCTGAGAAAGCGTAGATCGAAAAGGAAGATCGATTTCAACCACACCAGGCTCAGCCCGAACGAGCAAAGCACCAAGTGTGGTCATCATAGATTGGCGGTTGAAGCTTTCAACCACGCGAGGATTTAGTGACATCGACCCACCCATCGACCAAGGACACAATAGCCTAGCATTTAATTATCGACGCGCACTACCCTGCCACGCGCTGATAGAGCCGGCCAATCCCAAGCCCCGCCATTAAGGGTACGCCGGTCAATACCAACGTCTTAATCAACGGCAAAATCATCAGTAAAATTAACGGCGGATCGCCATGGTCGTCATCACCTACCAAAGCGCTCCCTAAACGAACACTTTCAGCCCACTCAGAGAACTCAAGCCCATACAGGGCACTCATCACGCCAGTCGAGAACAGCGTCACCCAAAACAAATTTTTAGGCCAATGCTTGAATAGAGCCTTCATTGTGCACGCTCCTTTGACTTGGCAAATACCGAGCCGCCGACACGCAAAATCCAATCCCAATGCAGCGCCAAATGGATGCCCAGCATCGGCAACAGCGCTTCGCTAAAGTTGTGGTGAATCATGCTCCAAAATCGATCGTGAACAAGTTCAAAGCCAAATAATGGCAACAAGGCCTCCGAGACCAATACCCCGGAAAGAATGGCCAGCAACATCACCAAATACAGGGCCAAGTTCCAGAGAGTATTCAACTTTTCTTTGAGGCTGGTGTTGCTGCGAATGCGTGTGGGAAACGCTTTAATCCACTGCCAATGCACAATCAAATGCACCGAAAAGGGCACGGCGATCAACACGCCGATCCATTCGTGCAACATAATGCCAGTGGTTTGGGGTATCACTGCCAGCACAAAAAATACGCCTAGCAGCCCATCGAGCACAAAAAGGCTATGGGATAAATTTTTGGTCCAGTTCATATCGGTCTTCATCTTGAGATGCGCTATACATTGCGCCGCCTATCGGTACCACACAAGACCGTGAAACATTTCGTTACCAAATGAGAACTTAGAGGGGCATGCCGTGAGAGGCTAGACGCGACTAAACAAACCTAGCAAACCCAGTTATCCAGTTTGAGCATTGGTTCTAAGCAATACAGGCCAATGGTGCCGAATATAAGTATTGGTTTCCTTGATTGGATTTAATGTTATTCGTGTTTTTTGGGGCTCCCAGTTGCTCGGTTCCTATTAGTCTTGCAACTCCAGTCGCCGATTAATAAAGTCGGCAAGAGTTAGCAGTCTGGGCCGTGCGACTCTTGAAAAAAACCTCAGGTGAGGCTCTGGAACCACCAGTTGAACACCCTCACTGAACATTTCTGTCAACTGTGTGTCGGAAATTCCTTCCTGTAAGGTAAAAAGGTGCTTCTCCGAGAGGCGGCCTGCCTCGTTAATCACCTGCCGCCATCGGTCTTTACAACAGGTCTTCGCAGCTAACATATCCAGCTGCCTGACTGGGTAGGTTTGGTCTCTATAGGCCGCAGCACTCGGGAAAATAAAATCTGGCTTTTTCTTATGCTCTGTAACCTGCTGTTGCTGATATTTCACTGTCTCTTCATCGAAAATTCTCGACAAGTTGAGTTCTAGTGAAGTACCGGCCCTACTTTTCCGCCTGTTTGTCGTTGAGTTGGCAAATTGGATAAACGATTCAACGTCTGAAAAGCCTTCACGTATTCGCGGCATAACATGCGACGCTTCGATACTCTGAAAAAGCGCCCACTCTCGCTGCCTTCTTTGAAGCAGCCTTTTGTCGACAGGCAGCAGTTGCCGTTCAGTCGCGACAACGTAGTCAAAAATTTCAGATCCCTTTGGAAAATGCTCCAGCCATTGCCCGGGGACGTCAAATTTTGGCGCTTGCTTAGTATCGAGAACATTTGATATTAGCTGTCCAGGTTCGAGCTCCCTTCCAAGCCAACTGTCAATTGTTAGCTCTTCCTCTCGACTTCGAGCAACCCAGCCATAGCATTTATTAGCGGCTCTATGGCAATCGAAACACATGAGCAAAATTGCACCGGTGGCCTCTGAATCATGCACAGGCGAAGCAAGGCCGCCCATCCGAGTAATTCTAAACTCGTCACGTGTGCCTGATTTACGGGTGTGCTTGTTGTTGTAATAGGTTACATGTAAACCATCAACGACTAGGTTATGCGATCTAAATAAACATTGATCAATTATGACTTTGGGATTTTCCTTGCTAGTGTCGATAGTCGAAAACGCGGCAAATCCGATATATTTCGGAATGTAAATTCCAGACTGATGGGAGCCATTGACGCCCGTATCGTTGCTAGAGAGACGTTTTGCAAACCAAACATGATCACCAGATCCAGCCAATGCTAAGAAATCCAATAGCTCAGCGTGGCTCGTCATTTAGGTCCCTGTTTTTCCGAGTGAATCAATTGATCCATCGACTAACACACGAACAATTTCCTTTGCGCATGCAGTAACCGCAGGGACGACTACACTGTTACCGATTTGTTTATATGCTTGCGTGTTTGACACCGGAAATACAAAACGTTCCGGGTCAAAGCCTTGTAGCTGCATCGCTTCAGATACCTTCAGCCTTCGGGGCCGATCCCCTGCCTGTTCAATGAGGATTTCAGCGCCATCTTTATGATAGCGAGCGCTGATGGTCCTAGTCGTGGCACCTTTCTCGATTGGCCACCGAATTAAACCATAGCCAAAACCATTGCCAGCCTTTTGGTGGTGTGCTTTGTGGCGCAGTAACGTTTCCCAAGTACCTACACCCAACGTGTGGCCTTCAACTTGCTCCTCAATGATATCGGCGAGTTCTTTTCTTTGATATCCATCGCTAGGTGCCGTTGGAATTTGAAAATCTTGACGTTTGACATCAACTTGTTCTGGATCGAAACCGACCATATAGATGCGCTGTCGATGCTGAGGCAACCACTGGCTACCATCGACGATTCCCCACGAAAACTCATAACCCAATTCATCGGCCAAGCATTGGCGAATGACTTCAAAGGTTCGCCCTTTGTCATGTGAAACTAGATTTTTGACGTTTTCAAGCATAAAGGCTTTTGGCCGCTTGCACTCAATGATGCTCTTAAGATAAAAGAACAACGTGCCTTGTGTGGGGTCGTCAAAGCCGTGCTTTCGGCCCAGAGAGTTCTTTTTACTGACGCCCGCCAATGAAAAGGGTTGGCAGGGAAAACCAGCGCAAAGTACATCGTGATCGGGGATCGAACTCGGATCAATTTTCTGAATATCCCCATACGGCATCTCGCCAAAATTGGCATCGTACGTCTGCTGTGCGAATTTATCCCATTCGCTACTGAATACACACTGTCCACCTTGAGCTTGAAATGCGAGCCGAAACCCACCAATTCCAGCGAATAAGTCGATAAAAGAGAAGCTTGGATTATCAACCGGCGGGTAGGGGACATCACGAAACAAATCCGAACCCATGTATGGTGACGATGGTTCAGACAAGAACCCCGGAAGTTTGTGAATGAAAGGAAGCGTGGTGACAGTAGGGGACTGCAGCATATGACTGATTAAGGCAGCATTGTCAGAAAAATCCTCCATACAAGCGAGCAGTTCCCTGCGCGCTCTAATGTGTGCTGGCAGCTTTGATGTCACCTATGCCCCGCTCAAACTTCAATTAATCGCTTACCAAGTCTACCAGCAGAGCCGGTCAAGTGTGTCGATCGAATCGTTACGAAGTTGTTAATTACCCACAGTAAATCCAATGTGATCGGACGCGAATCAAAAAACGGGCCCCCGCCCGCGCAGGTTACGCATATGCCTCTAGTTCATTAAGATCGTTCAGCCAACAAAGGCGTAACTGCGTCTAGACACGGAATGCGTCCGCTTTAGAGGCGAGCAGATCTAGGCGCTTTGCTTGGCCTTAAAGTCCAAGTACTCATCATAAGTGCCATGGAAATCACGCACGGTGTTTTCCTTAATCTCGATAATGCGGGTGGCCAATGACGACACAAATTCGCGGTCATGCGACACGAAGATCAAGGTGCCGTCGTAGTGCTCGAGCGCCATATTGAGTGATTCAATCGATTCCATATCCAAGTGGTTGGTGGGTTCGTCCATCAGCATCACGTTGCAACCGCTCATCATTAGCTTGCCGAACAAGAGGCGGTTTTTCTCACCGCCCGAGCAGACCTTGGCTTTTTTCTTGTAATCATCGTTTGAAAACAAAAGACGGCCCAAGGTGGCTTTGACGATCAGGTCGTCATGGATTGGTCGACGCCATTGGCTCATCCAATCGAAGATATTCAAATCGTTGTTAAAGTCGGCGGTAGCATCCTGCGGGCAGTAGCCTAGATCGGCGTTTTCTGCCCATTTGATCACGCCGCCATCGGCTTCGAGCTCGCTCATTAAGCAACGGAGCAAGGTGGTTTTACCCGCGCCGTTTTCACCGATAATGGCCACTTTTGAACCGGCTTCGATCATCATCGAACCATCACGCCATAGGTTTTCGCCATCAAAGCTTTTCTCTAGCCCTTCGGTGGTCAGCGCAAGGCGGTGCAACTTCTTCTCTTGAGCGAAGCGAATGAACGGGTTTACGCGGCTAGAGGGCTTGATGTCTTCGAGCTTGATTTTGTCGAGCTGGCGCTGGCGCGAGGTGGCTTGTTTGGCTTTAGAGGCGTTGGCCGAGAAGCGACTGATAAAGCCTTGTAGTTCAGCCATTTGCGCTTTTTTCTTGGCATTTTCCGACTGCATTTGCTCGCGCGCTTGGGTCGACGCCATCATAAAGTCATCGTAGTTGCCGGGATAAACGCGCAACTCGCCGTAGTCGATATCGGCCATATGGGTACATACGGCGTTCAAGAAGTGACGATCGTGCGAGATGATGACCATGGTGCTCTTGCGGCTATTGAGCACGCCTTCGAGCCAAGAAATCGTGTGAATATCGAGGTTGTTGGTTGGTTCGTCGAGCAGCAGAATATCTGGGTCAGCGAACAGGGCTTGGGCGAGCAATACCCGCAACTTCCAACCCGGCGCGACTTCGCGCATTGGGCCGTAGTGCAGATCCAACTCGATGCCCGCACCCAGCAATATTTCCCCGGCACGACTCTCGGCGGTGTAGCCATCCATCTCGGCAAATTGCACTTCAAGCTCGGCCACTTTCATGCCGTCTTCTTCGCTCATTTCGGGCAGGGCATAGATGCGATCGCGCTCCTGCTTGACCTCCCAGAGTTCTGCGTGACCCATAATGACCGTATCGATCACCGAGAAGTCTTCAAACGCAAACTGATCTTGGCTCAGTTTGCCAATGCGCTCATTGGGTGTGATCGAGACATTACCGGCGGTCGGTTGCAATGACCCGTCAAGGATTTTCATAAAGGTCGATTTGCCACAGCCGTTGGCACCGATCAGGCCATAGCGGTTGCC
>JABXHR010000206.1 GCA_013373515.1 Gammaproteobacteria bacterium
CCGCGCATGACCAATACCTACATGCTGGCCGGTGAATCCACACCTGAGGAAGTGGTCGAAAGTCTAGATCGCGGCATTTATGCGGTGAATTTTGGCGGTGGTCAGGTGGACATTACCTCGGGCAAATTTGTGTTCTCCACCTCCGAGGCTTACCTCGTCGAAAAAGGCAAAATCGTCGCCCCCGTCAAAGGTGCTACCTTGATTGGCAATGGGCCTGAAGTGATGAGAAAAGTATCGATGGTGGCCAACGATATGGCGCTCGATACCGGCGTCGGTGTTTGCGGCAAAGAGGGTCAATCGGTGCCGGTTGGGGTGGGGCAGCCCACATTGCGCATTGATGCGATTACGGTGGGAGGGACTGCGGTATGAGCCAAGAATTAACCACCATTGCACAGAAGGTGCTTGAGCTGTGCAAACAAGGCGGTGCCACGGCCACAGAAGTCAACGTAAGCCGAGGTGAGGGCTTCACCGTCAGCTCGCGCAATGCACAAGTCGAAACCGTCGAGCACGAAGCCGACAAGTCGGTGCATATCACCCTTTACAAAGGTCAAAGCAAGGCGGCAGTGAGCAGCACGGACTTCTCTGATGCTGCGCTTAAGCGTTCGGTGGATAAAGCACTGACCATTGCCGCCTACACTGCGGCAGACGAATTTGCAGGATTGGCCGATCCAGATCAAATGGCCACAGATTTGCCAGATCTTGATTTATATCACCCTTGGGACATTACCCCTGAGCAGGCGATCGAAACTGCCATTGCTCTGGAGTCGGCAGCCTTGGCCAATCCGGGTATTACCAACAGCGAAGGTGCGAATGTGGGCACCCGTCGTGGTGAAACGGTGTACGCCAATAGTCATGGCTTTGTCGGGGCGGTGCAGGGTACGCGCCACAATATGTCCTGTGCGGTGATCGCAGGGCAGGGTGAACATATGCAGCGCGACTACTGGTACACGGCGGGGCGCAACAAGAACGATATGATCGCTGCCGTAAAAGTCGGTGAGATCGCGGCGCGTCGTGCAGTGGAACGCTTAAATCCCCGTCAAATCCCAACCGGCGAGTATCGTGTGTTGTTTGACCCACAGCATGCGCGGGGTATTTGGCGCAGCCTGATCAGCGCACTCTACGGCAGTGCGCTGTACCGTGGATCAAGCTTTTTGATCGACAGCTTGGGCGAGCAATTATTTCCAGAGTTTATTACCTTGGAAGAGCGCCCCTTGGAGATGGGTTGGGCGGGCAGCAGTGCTTTCGACGGTGATGGTGTGGCGCGTCAGCAACGCAAAATCATCGAGAACGGTGTGCTGACTGGCTACATTCTCTCAACATACTCAGGCCGTCGTTTGGGTATGCCCACCACCGGCAATGCTGGCGGCACCAGCAATTTAATTGTCGATGCGCCGAGTGAGTCGTTTGAGTCATTGCTCAAGCAAATGGACAAAGGTTTGCTGGTTACCGAAACCATGGGACACGGCGGCAGCGCGACCACTGGCGATTTCTCAACTGGGGTAGCCGGTTTTTGGGTCGAGAATGGAGAAATTCAGTACCCAGTGTCTGAGATCACGGTTGCGGGAAATTCTCGTGAGGTGTTTAAGCGCATCGTCGGCGTTGGCTCAGACGTCGACACCACTGGCGCTATGCGCACGGGCTCTTTGCTGATTGAATCGATGGCGGTGGCGGGCGCCAGCTAATGCCGAGTGCGCACTGTGCATTCGCTCACATTGCGCATGATTTCCGATCACTGTGCTTGAGTATAAAGCGCAGGTGCCGCTAGTGGGTTATCTGGTAAAGGGCTATCACCCAATGAAGCGAAACCTCGGATTTACATTGATCGAGATTATGGTCGCGATTGCGATCATCGGGCTGTTGTTGAGTTATGCACTCCCTCAGTACCAAAACTATTTGCGCAAAGCGGCGCTGGATGGCGCGGTTACCCGACTAAACGACATGGCCGGTTTGGTTGATCGATACTATGCTGCTAATCAGCGCTGGCCAGCGAAAATTGCGGGTATTGCTGTTTCGACCAATCCGCAGAGCACATCAGTCTTTAAACCTGATAGCGACCATAAAATTGCGGGCTTTCGCGCGGTTCTTAATACCGGCAATAACACGCTCTCCGTATTTGCGCGGATGAGCTCGGATATGTTTCCCGCTCAGCCAGAATTGGTATATTCGCTGCGGCCCTCTGGGTCTACGATGCGCCGCGCTTGTGGCACATGGCAGGGCGCAGGTGATTTTGAAGTCGAACTTCCCGCCGCCTGTCAGCGAACCGGCCTCAGCGCATTCTAAGGCCCGTTGTATCGTTTTCGGTGCGTGGCTCTCACGCACTTCTAGTCTCTCTGAGTTTATTCTTCGCCGATTTACGGTGGTACGAATATCGCCTATCCAAGCGACAGCACTAGGGAACCTCCGAAAAAGTCCCTGCGCGTTTCGCGGGAGAATTTGAGCGTGCTGAGCTAGGAGATTCTCGATGCATAAGGGTTGTTCCCTTCTCGAGAGGATCGACCGCCCGGCGGCCCGGAACGCTCAGTGCGACGGAGG
>JABXHR010000265.1 GCA_013373515.1 Gammaproteobacteria bacterium
AGCACCTGCGCAATCAGCGCGGGCAGTAGCAGCTTTTTCATAACACTCTCCAAACAGTCTAAAAAGGGTTGACTGTGCGGATCTTAGGCAGTCATTTTGACAAACGAATGACAGTTTAATGTGAATAATATGACAGCAGCTTCTGGCGCAAACACGCGATGCCCCATCTTCGCGAACAGGGCTTACTTGGTTTACATTAACCTTTTAAATCAAATACTTGCTGATGTAGATATTGCGTAAGCTCACGTCGATCACCTTGGGCGGCCAGCGTATCCCAGGGAATCACACCCCCAACCCACGCCTTGATGCCCTTGCCCCGCAAATTGCAAAACTCGTGTACCAATAGCGCCAATCGCAAGGTAATCGAGAACTGACTCACCAGCTGGAACAAACGGCCATTCTGACCTTCAAAATACACCGGCAATACATCGGCTCTGGCCGATTGAATCATCTTGGCGGTGAAGGTTTTCCACGGCAGATCTTCGGCTTTGCCAAAGCCATTCGGTGAGGTGGCCACCCCACCGGATGGAAAAATCACAATGATTTCACCGTTGTTCAGCCGCTCTACCGCGTTGCGCGCGGTTTGGGCGTTGAGCTTGAGCGCCGATTTGTCCTCGTCGAAAGACACCGGCAATGCGTACTCGCGCATTTCTGGGATTTTCAGGAGGTCTTTGTTGATCAAAATCCGAAAGGGACGGCCAAATCGCTCGGCCAAACTCAGTATGGCAATGCCATCGCCAATCCCAAAGGGATGATTGGCCACAATCACGAGCTTCTCAGATTGTGCGATTTGCTCGGGCATTTGGCCGCTGAGCTGCAAATCCACCTGGATTTCTTTGAGCATGTCTGCAAACACGTGTGCCGAGCGACCGAAAGAATTGTGCTTCCAGCGCTCGTAGGCGTCTACATAGTCATCGCGCCCCGAAAAGTTCTCAATCCAATGCACCAACTGCTGCTTCCACAGCGGGTCATTCGGGTTTGCATAGGACAGTTCGGGAAAACGCATGGGATGCCTCCAAAATCGCGGACAACGGCTCAGATTAGAGCCTAAAGATTACACCTTTTTGACGAATTCCGATTTCAGCTTCATCGGCCCAATGCCATCTATTTTGCAATCAATGTCGTGATCGCCCTCGACCAAGCGAATATTCTTTACCTTGGTGCCCACCTTAACGACCAGAGAGGAGCCTTTGACTTTGAGGTCTTTAATGACCGTCACACTGTCGCCGTCTTGGAGCACATTGCCGTTGGCATCTTTGTATTGAGGCGCGTCATTTGCGGCATCATCGGGGTTCCATTCGTGGGCACACTCTGGGCAAATGAGTAAGGTGCCGTCACTGTAAACAAAAGCCGAGTTGCACTGTGGGCAGGCGGGAAAATCAGACATAGGAGGGCTAATTGCAGGCTAAACCGCCATTTTCCCATAAATCGCGGCACTGCGTTCTGACGCTTGCGTGCGAAGATTACATAAGCCTATGCCAACCCGTCATATTTACCCGCCCAGTTGATGCGGTAAAATTAAGCCATCTCATTCATTCGAGCACACTATGGCTGCCACTGTACGTGAAGAAACCGTCACCCATGTCCATCATTGGACGGATCGACTATTCACCTTTAAAACCACCCGCGACCCGAGTTTTCGCTTTCGAAGCGGTCAATTCACCATGATCGGCCTTGAGGATCAAGGCAAACCGCTGATGCGTGCCTATAGCCTCGTCAACCCACATTACGACGAAGAGCTAGAGTTCTATAGCATTAAGGTGCAAGACGGCCCGCTGACGTCCAAACTGCAACACCTCAAAGTGGGCGATAAGGTTCTGGTCAACTCCAAGCCCACCGGCACGCTGGTGGCCGATTATCTTTTCCCGGGCAAACACCTATATATGCTCGGCACTGGAACCGGCTTGGCGCCGTTTTTGTCGCTGATTCGCGACCCAGAGATCTATGAGCAATACGAAAAGGTCATTTTGGTGCATGGTTGTCGCCATATTGCCGATCTCTCCTATCAAGCTGAGATCGAAGCACTGCCGGACAATGAATTTTTCGGCGAAATGGTCAAAGACAAGCTGATTTACTACCCCACGGTGACGCGCGAGCCGTTTCGCAACAATGGCCGCATCACGGCACTACTGGAAAGTGGCAAATTATTTAACGATATTGGCTTACCCAAGCCGAATCTCGACGACGATCGCTTTATGCTCTGCGGCAGCCCGGCCATGTTGGCCGATCTTGTGGCGGTGCTCAAGTCTTGGGATCTACAAGAAGCCACCACCAAAAACCCCGGCCACTACGCCATCGAACGTGCTTTTGTCGAAAAATAAAACACCATCGGCGGGCCGTTCGCGCCCGCCTCACCACTTTGGGTGTACAGATTTCAATCATCTACATAAATGCGTCGAAAATTCCATTCTCCCTGTAAATTAATTTTCTAAAAGTTTATATTTTTCAATATTTTACGTGATTTTTATCTTTGACCGAATTCGCGCAGCGGGGTAACCTTAACGGGCTAAAAAAACACAATCATGGAGATAACTCAGGATGAGACCGACCCAATTTATCGGCGCAGGGGCTTTACTCTCCCAGCTGCTACCGTTTACCGCCCAAGCAGCCAGCATTGCCTGCAACACCACCTATGTCATTCAGCCCGGTGACCACTTGTCAAAGATTTCGGAGGCCGCTTACGGCAGCCAAAGGCTTTACAACAAAATCGTCGCGGCCAACCCGAACGTGATCAAACAGCCCAATGTGATTACCGTCGGATCGGCGCTCTACATTCCTTGCTTACAGAGTCAGCAGGCGCAACAGCGCGTCGCACCCGCTGAACAAGTGGTGGTCATTCCTGCCACGGCAAACAACGCCACCAGCACAGCACCGCAAGCCCCTGCACCTGCGCAAGCCCCCGAGCTACCCCCCATTCGAATGGGCAGCATCAAAGTGCTTACCGGCAAAGACTACGCCCCCTATGTCGACAAGACCTTGCCAGGTGGCGGATTTAGCTATCAGCTAATCGACAAATCCATGGTGTTCGAGCATGAGAAAGCGGAGGACTACCGTATCGACGTGGTCGGCGACTGGTCGGCACACTTGCAGCCGCTACTCAGCGAAGGCATGTATGACGTGGGCTTTCCTTGGTTCAAACCCGATTGTGGCAAGCGCGAACTACTGGGCGAGGCATCGCAATGGCGCTGTGACAACCTCTTGTTCTCAGAGCCGCTGCACAACATTGTGATCACCTTCTTTAGCCGTGCCGACGAACCCACCATAGACAGTGCCGAAGACGCCATGGGCAAAACCATTTGCCGTCCAGCAGGCTATTTCACACACGATATGGAAGCCATGGGCTTGGTTGAGAGCAAGATCAAACGCTTTGCACCCGATAAGCCTGAAGACTGCTTCGAAATGCTGCGCGACGGCAAAGTGGATTTGGTCACCGTCAACGCAGACACCTCTGCGCGAATTATCCAAGCGCTCGGTATGGAGAACCTCGTCAAAGAAGAAATCGATCTGTCCACAGTGCAATCACTTCACGCCGTGACCATGAAGACCAACCCACGTTCACGTGTGATTTTGCGCCGTATCAACCGTGGCTTGCGTTACCTCTACAACTCTGAGGAATACCGCCAAATCGCGGCAGCCTACCTCTAATTACGCCGCTTCACGCCCGATCATCGCATCGGGCGTGGAGAACACCTGCTCCGCCTCAATACCCCCGCGCTCCTCCAGCCAATTGAGCTGCTCACGCAAAGACACCACACTACCGACAATCAAGAGCGCCGGAGAGGGCAATTGCGCCGCGTGAATATCCCTTTCCAGATGATCTAAGGTACTCACCACGGTCTGCTGCGCCACCGTAGTACCCGCACTGACCACCGCCACGGGCATGTCTGCCGACATCCCCGCCGATTGCAAATTGGCCGCAAGCTCACCTGCTTTGGACAAGCCCATATACACCACCAAGGTCTGTGCACTGGCGACCAGCGCCTTGCACAGCACCGGCGAAGCAATGGCATCGCCGCTGACATAGCTGACGCCATGCGTGTGATCGCGGTGCGTCAAGGGAATGCCCGCATAAGCACTCGCCCCATTGGCGGCAGAAATACCGGGCACCACTTCATAATCAATGCCCTCAGCGCGCAGTGTTTGGCACTCCTCGCCGCCGCGTCCAAAGACAAATGGATCGCCGCCCTTGAGCCGTGCCACGCGCAATCCCTGCTTCGCCAACTTGACCATAAGCGCCTCGGTTTGCGCCTGGGTTTTGTAATGTAACGATGCCCGCTTGCCCACAAAAATCAGTCGAGCCTCGCGGCGGCACAAACTTAAAATCTCACGCCCCACCAAGCGGTCGTACAGCACCACATCAGCGCGCTGTAACAAGCGCTGCGCCCGAATGGTCAATAATTCAGGATTACCCGGCCCAGCCCCGATGATGTATACCTTGCCCGAGGATTCAGCATGAGACTGCAATGCGGTCGCAATCATCGCATCCGCCTTCTCGGTATGCCCCGACAGCGCCGCCTCCCCAATCGGCCCATCAATCAATCGCTCCCAAAAGCGCTTGCGCGAACGCTCATCGACAATGGCCTGTTTAACGCCCTCGCGCCACCGCCCCAGCAAGCCGGTAATGGTGCCTAGGCCAAAGGGCAAAAACTGCTCGAGCTTGGCTTTGAGATAACGCGCCAAAATCGGCGATCGGCCGCCGGTCGAAATGGCAATAACCGCAGGAGATCGATCGACAATTGCAGGCAAAATAAAGCTACACAAATGCGGTTGATCCGCCACATTAACCGGCAAACCACGAGCCTTGGCTGCATCATATACAGCATGATTAACACCTGCATCATCGGTGGCTGCGATCACCAAACTCGCCCCCTCCAAGTGCGGCGCCGCGAAATTCTCTGCCACCCAGCTGCAGCGTTGGTTCTCCGCCAACCAAGTGTGCATGGCCTCACCACAACGCGGACTCACCACCACAATCTTGGCGCCTGCAGAATGCACCAATGCCGCCTTGCGCGACGCAATGCGCCCGCCACCAACAATGACAACCTTCTGCCCTTTAAGATCAAGAAAAATGGGTAAAAATTCCATTGTCAGCCCCACGGATTAAGATGCTAGACACTGTATGGGGAAGGCGCTTTGTGCAGAAATACAGGAAGGTTATTAGCTTATGGAGAGTAAATCTCACGGGGCACTGAGTGCTTAATCATGCTGCGTGGGATGTCGTTCTCCGAACGACGAATGGCCCAAACAAGGCGCTGCATTCAAGCAACGTGCTGAATTCGAGATGCGTTCTGCGCCCAGCCATTCCGGCGAGCGAAGAAGGTCCGACGCTAGGCGCGGTCCCACTGAATATTTCTGGGGGTCTCTATGCAAGCAACGAAGCACGGGAATCTTTGATAAAAATAATCGATAAACCTACCGTAAAACGAAATCCGTATCGACAGGCAATTCAATGACAGCGGTCACCGTTTCTCCGACATTTCTAATTGTGACCCCTAAGGAAATCCGTAAATCAATGGGAATTGTGGCCGCACAAAAAGTCCACGTCACTGCTTACCAAGGAAGAATTGAAATGATCCCTCTTCAGCCCATACAGTCTTTGCGTGGGTTTTTAAAAGGAATCGACACCTCAGTTACTCGCGCCGGCGATAGACTATGAATGTTGTTAACTCTTCAGCTTGGTTGTCCTATTTCGCAGGCGATGACAATGCGGCGATTTTCGCTGAAGCCATCGAAAACCAGTCTGAGCTGGTGGTTCAAATTTATCTTGCGTCAACACGGTTAAGAGGCTGCGTTGATCGTCACTGCCCTTATGGAACAAGGTAAAGTTATTCCGCTTGATGCTGCACTCGCCAAAAACGCAGCTGCATTTGGTTTGCAGTACAAACTGCCCCTTGCCGATAGCATCATATTTGCCACTGCAAGTATGTATTCCGCCGTCATTTGGACCCAAGACAGCGATTTTGAGGGCTTGAGGAATGTAAAGTTCGTCTCAAAAGCGTCTAACTAAAGCAAAAACTGTTAAACCAAAACGATCAAACCACCAAACGCCCACTCATTGGCGCCACCCCAATACTCACCGTGCAACCACTATTAAACGCTAAGAAATCCGCCTCCATACCGTCCGAAAACACCACGCCACCGGTGGGCATTTGTGAATGCAGCAACAGCGTCTGGCCAGTATCAATTCGATCCATCGACAGCTCAGCCGAGGTTTGCTGGCTGGCAAATGGCTCGCGCACTTGGTAGTAAAGATAATCCGCATCCCAGGCAAAGCCGTCCTTTAAGGGGTGAGTGTCCCCAGCTGTGGTGGCCAGAGCACCGGCCACGATAGATTTAAACCACCCTGTCGAGCCGAGGCCCGTCGAGATGATAATCCCTGACGAGCTTTGTTCGATTCGCCGTTCTCTCCACTCCAAGCGATAGCGCGCGGAATAGTGCGTCTTTGGCCCCACAAAAATATCGTTTACACCCAGTAGCGTCTGGCCATCGGAAGTGCAAGCTTGTGCAAAGGTAATCCGCTTTTCGGGTCGCCTCGCCGCCATCACTTCGCCAACAATTTTGGATAAATCTTCTACCTTGAAAGGCAACAAACGGCCATCGAAGCGCTTCGGATCAGGGTTGACGGCGATCAAGGGCTGGCCGTTGAGGTATTTCAGGGTGTTGGCCACCAATCCATCTTGGCCCAGTGTCACCACAATATCCTCAGCGCCAAAGCGATAGGTGGGCAGCAGCTCTCGCTCGAGCCGCTGCAAGGGTGCCACATCGTGTAGTCGATGTAACACCTCGCTGAGTGCACCCTCAAATTGACGGTGCTCCGCTTGATAATCATCGATATCTGAGCCGGTGTTTTTAAGGTAAAACTTGGCCTGCTCCCAGCTGTTAAATCGCTCGATGAGTTCCTGAAGCCGAGTTTTGCGATACACCAAAATCAACCTGCGCCGTGAATAGCTCATTGCCCACCTCCAAACGCCGTTTTAAATTCCTGCATCAAGGATGGGGTGATGGTCAGTGCGCCGATATCTTTGGCATTCGTTGCTAGCTGCATAAAGGCCTCGGCCATCACCTGCTCGGCGCTCATATTGGCCATCGACATCACACGAATGGTCTCAGGCGGCAGGCTAGAAATGGCCGCCATACGCATTTGCACAGCCTTGGCTTCCACTTCCAAATCGGCCATCGCAATTTCATTGCCCAATTGATTGAGCATTTTGCGGCGCTCTTCGGCCACGATATCAGCCTCAATTTGCTCATGTGCGGTGGCCGCGTTGCGCATCACCAAAATGCGCTCATTTTCGGCTTGCGATTCGGCTATTTGCTGCTGTTTTTGTTGCACCGAACGCTGCGTTTCAAGTTCTGCCTCTTGGATGATGCGCTCCTGCTCCACCGAGAATTTGCGCCGCGCATAAATGGCATCGTCGGCTTCTTGCAAAATCGCTTCGCGGGCACTGGCTTCAAGGGCCTTCGATGTTTCGGAAGTCGGGCTAATAGACTCGACTGACACCCCATTTAACACCAAGCCCAACTCCCGCAACGAACTGCCATCGGATGTCAATTGCTGGGTCACCAACTGCTCCAAGGCAGGGCCGCTAGCGAGGGCGGCGCGCAGCGTTTGCGAAGTCAGGTGATTGCGCACAATGCCCTGCACCATCCGCAGAATGCGATCGCCAAGTTTCATCGGATCGTCGCTGACGTACTCGGACGATCCAGATTTGAGATTGAAATTGAAGATCTCACTCACTCGAACGGGATCGCCCACGCTAAAGGTGACATGCCCCTGTACCCGCACAGCCTGAAAATCAGCACTGTTCAAATTAAACACAAACAACGCTTCTTGCGCACTGGTGGGCACCGCCACAATAGAAGAGCGCGACTTGTCGTACCAAAAGCTCAAACCCATACCCGAGCGCTGAACTTTGCCTTCTTTGCTTAACATTACGAAGGTTGAGGAATCCGCTTTGAAGAATCTGTAATCAAACATAAATCACCTTTTTGTCTTATGGTCAAATATATTTAATGTCTATAGGTCAATTATGTCAACATCTTTTTTGTCATTAGGTCTTTAAGTGTTAAAATCGCCGCAACACCACAAGGACCCACCATGGAAAAAGCCCCCTTTCTAACCGTTGACTCGGTGATCTTTAGCTTTGATGAAAGTGCATTGAAGCTGCTGCTAGTCAAACGCGCGATAGACCCGTTCAATGACCAGTGGAGCTTACCCGGCGGCATGGTGGCGGGCGCAAAAGGCAACACGCTCGAAGCCATCGCCCGCGACAAACTAATGATTAAATCGGGTGTGGATGTGGATTACATCGAGCAAGTATTCACCACCGGCAATGATCAACGTGACCCCCGCGGCTGGTCAGTATCGGTGGTGTACTCCGCGCTGATACCGTACCAAGCTGCACACCACAACGCCGACTGGGTGGCCGACGCCGCTTGGTTTAAAGTGGACGAGCTCGCGTCAATGCGCTTGGCCTTTGACCACCAAGACATCATCCAAGTGGCGCTCGAAAGACTGCGCCAAAAATCGCTATATTCCATCGTTGCCGGATACGCCCTACCCGCGCCCTTCACGCTGAGCCAACTGCAACACATCCACGAAGTGATCTTGGGCAAACCCATTCAAGCCAAGTCATTTAGACGGCGAATTGAGCAAGCAGATTTACTCGAGCCCGCAGGCGAAATACAACTAGATAGAGGACGCCCAGCGGCGTTGTTTCGGATGAAACCGGCGGCACGGAAATATACTTTTGTGCGGAATTTGGATGGATAGATCATTCAACGTCTTGTTCGAAAGCGCATTTCACGCTTGAGTCGATTGAATGAACATTCCTCTTCATTGTTGCGCAAAAAATAAATATTGCGCATAATGCACAAAAATGCGCAACAAAAACCACCATGACCCGTCAACAACACAATGCTCAAAATCTTCGGCAACTGCTCGACACGATAGCCGCGAGCGACAGTGAAAGCGTGTCGATACAAGACATAGAGCAAGCCCTGCATCACTCTGTGCCAAGACGAACACTCCAATTTTGGCTGGCGCGGGCTGTGGAGCACAAATTATTGCGCAAAACAGGCGAGAAGCGTGGCGTTCGTTATTTTATTGCGCAAAAATATGAAACCACTGGTTATGCGAAAACAGTCGCTGCCACCAAAGCATCTACCGTAGCCGAGCCGAGCCCTGAGCCAATACTGTTGAGCGAACAAGCACTTCGAGTGATTAAGCGAGTGCAAGCGCCACTCGGCACTCGATCGTCAGTGGGCTATCAGCCAATCTTTTTGCAGGCATATCAACCCAACAAAACGAGCTATTTATCCCCAAGCGAGCTTGCGCACTTGGCGAGTATCGGCACTGCCGCAATCGCGGAGCCTGCAGGCACCTTTGCGCGGCAGTTGCTCAGTCGCTTGTTGATCGATTTATCCTGGAATTCTAGCCGCCTGGAGGGCAATACTTATTCGCTCCTGGACACACGGCGCTTAATCCAGTTTGGTGCGGCCAGTGACGAAAACGACACACTCAATTCGCAAATGATTTTGAATCACAAAGATGCCATCGAGTTCTTGGTGGATAACGCCGATGAGATTGCCTTCAACCATTACACCATCTTGAATTTGCATGGAATGCTATCGAATAACTTACTGGCCAACCCGCACGCCAGTGGGCGTTTACGTCGTATTGAGGTGGGCATTGGCCGCAGTGTCTATCAGCCCTTATCGGTGCCCCAGCAGATCGAGGACTATTTTGCGCAAACGCTGCAAACGGCAGAGGCCATTCGTAACCCCTTTGAACAAGCGCTGTTTGCGCTGATCCATCTGCCTTATTTACAAGCTTTTGACGATGTGAACAAGCGCGTCTCAAGGCTGGCGGCCAATATCCCACTGATTAAACACAACCTGATTCCGTTGAGCTTTGTCGATGTGCCCAAGCAGGCCTACACCGATGCGTTGATTGGCGTGTATGAGTTCAACCAAATCGAGGCCATCAAAGAGGTGTTTATCTGGGCCTATGAGCGCTCGGCGCGAGATTACACCGCCGTGCGCCAAACCCTCGGCGAGCCGGACGAGTTTAAACTGCGCTATCGCGACGCGCTGAAAACCGTGGTTTCCGATGTGGTACTACAAAGGCTCTCGCGATCATTGGCGTTCAAACGGATTGTCGAGTGGACGGCAGATAACATCCCCGCTCAAGATGCAGCGCAATTTCAAGAAGCAGCCGAAACCGAGCTACTAGCACTGCATATTGGCAATATTGCACGCTTCAAAATTAGGCCATCGCAGTTTGAAGCATGGATGACAGTTTGGAATTCATAGCGGGATAACACAATTTGCAGCGTTCAAAAGCTGTGATGATTTTAAAAATCGAGCTGAATTCAGCAGCTCCCGCGAGCGGAGCAGGCCCGACTCTCGGCGGCCCCGTTACAGTATCCGCCCCACCTTAAAACCAATCCTCCAACAAAAGTCCATTGACCCGAGAAAACTCTGCAGTGTTGTGCGTCACCAAAACCCCACTGACGGCAAGCGCACTGCCCGCGATCAGAAGATCATAGGGGCCAATCACCTGCCCTTTCGATTCTAACGATGCGCGAACACCAGCAGCACAGCTGGCGGTGCGTGCATCGAAGCCGATAATTTGCACCAAAGAACACAGCTCCGCCAACTGATAACGACGCTTCTCTGGCGCAGTTGATTTTGCGATACCGTATTCCAATTCGTAAACTACAATCGATGGGATCGCAATGTCTTGCGGGGCTTTAGCAAGCAAATGTTCTGCGACTCGGCCAACCCCTTTGAAGTAATAAATTAAGGTATTGGTATCCAGAACATACATCACAGTGACTCGCGCTCTGCATCGAACCCATCCTCGGACCGAATCTGCTCTGCACTTGGAAAGTCGCCCCACGCACCGGCCATTTCGTGTACGGATTGCGGCCAATCATTGGCCACTTTCTCTTGAATCACACTGGCAATCCACTTGCTCTTTGAGAGATTGGCCGATTTCGCCGCCGCGATCATCTTGCTCTCAATGTCATTATCTAAATAAATGGTGACCTGCCCCATCATCAACTCCAAACAAAAATCATATATGTGGGAGTATATGTGAATCAGGCATGTGTGCAACCGCGTAAACAGCATCATCTTCGGTGTGACAAATACAGCGGTACATTAGAGGGGATGCGTACCCTTGTTGAATGTCACCGTGGGATGTCATTCTCCGAACGACGAATGGCTTAAACAAGCCGCAATATTCAAACGCTGTGCTGACTCCAAAAACCGTGCTGAGCTCAGCAATTCCCAGCAAGCGGAGTAGGTCCGACTCTCGGCGTGTCCCACGAGACATTTACATGGATAAATGCAGAAATGTTGACCAAAAGTCAACATCATACTATTGTCATCGCAATGAAAGACATCCAGTACTCCAAGCAAGCCGCCAAAAAACTGGCCAGAATGCCCAAAAATACCGCCCGCCGAATTCTGGATACGGTTGAAGCCTATGCCGGGGGAGACACAGACGGTCTGGACGTCAAGGTGTTAAAAGGTTCAATCTATTCCAGAATCCGCGTTGCGGATTGGCGCATCATCATCGATGACAAGGGTACTGTTCTGTTTGTTATTAAAGTCGCCGCCCGTGGCGATGTCTATAAGTAGGAGGCTACGATGGCTCAATTTATTCAGTCCGATACCGGCGAAACGCAAGTAAGCATGCCGCTTAGCGAATACAACCAATTGATGGATTTAGTAGAAGAGCGTATCGACATCGATAGCGCTACCGAGATCCAAAGCTTAATTGCTGCAGGCGATGAGACATACCCACACTCGCTGATGATTGAGCTAGTGCACAGCAAAAGTCCAATCTCTGCACTACGCAAATATCGCGGCCTGACGATGCAGCAACTGGCCGATGCGGTTGGTGTATCCAAGTCCTACATATCCAAACTAGAAAATGGTGACAAACAAGGCAGCATTGAGACGCTCAAAGCCATCGCTCAGGCGCTGAATGTCGATTTAGAAATGGTGGCGTAGCGCGCGCCTATACGCTCCAATTTACCCCGTGGAATGTCGTTCTGTGAACGACAAATGCCCCAAACCATACACAACATTCAAACGCAGCGCTGAATCCAGCAACCTTGCTACACCCAGCCATTCCCTCGAACGAAGTAGGCCCGACGCTCAACAGCGCCCACGCCAAGCACACGGCAACGCCAAGCTCAGCCGCCAAACTCAACCCCCACACACCAAATCACCTGCGCGCGGCGCAGGTCAAGCTACTGGCTCGAACGAACTAACCGAACACGGTTGTCGCCGCTACGAAGGATGTAGCCGCTGTTGTAGCCGTAGTTGAAGTTCACGCCCCAAGCACCGAAGCTACTGCTTGCATCGGGCGAGGACGACCAGAAAAACGACGATGGCGTATTGGGAAAGACGGTGCTATTGATCGCCGGACTGTAGCGATCCAAGGCCGCGAGCGATGTCAACTCCTTGATATTGGGTAGCCGCCAATCGCTGTGCCCGGCAAGCGTGGCATTGCTTGCTGCCTCCAATGCGGCCTGCCAATACATCGTTGTGGCGCTACCAGTGCTGCAATCCGCCCCGGTTTGGCCTAGGCTGCATTTGGCCCACATAAGCCCGGTGGCGGTATCGGTCACCGTGCCATCATTGTGGTCGGTGTAGCGCTCATTTGGCCATTCATTGGTGATATTGGGGGTGATGGTTTGCGCTGAGGCACTGGCCAGCAGCAGCATTCCAACCATAAAAGAAAATACAGATCTAGAAGTCATAGACGGTCCTTGGAAATAAAAAAACAACGCGCCAACTGGCGTTGACGCAGGTGATTGCTGCGGTAGCCACACTGCTCCACATAGGCCCAAGCGCTTGACGCACTGAGCGATTGGCAGATGTCCTCCAACACGCCAAGTGGCAGCGTCACCAGCGCCGATGACCGCTGCCAAGGTATGGCCAGTGGCACGTAGCCAACGGGCACCTCATCTGCCTTGAGGAGCACCCGATTGCCCAGCTGCATTAGCAGCACACCGGGTAGCGCGGCGTCAAACCATTTAAACTGCCCTTTTGCGGTGGTGACCTGCACGCCGCTTGGAAGGGGCTTGGGGATGCGCCAGCGCGCTCGGGGGGCCATGCCGTATTGCCAATGAAAAAAATACCGCAACCATGAAAAACCCAGCCAAATTTCGCGCCATTTACTTTGTACCTTGGCGTGCTGGCAATGCCCCCAATAGCTTGCCACCATTGATTGTAGCGCTGCAAAATCTGGCGCTGCCAACATCACACCATGGCCGCGCGACACCGTGCTCTCGCTCCACCAGCTTTGCAGCTTGACACGAAACTGATGCAACACCCTTGCTCGGACGCGCCGATGGTGCGCGTAGCTGATATAGCCTAAAAAATCGACGCCATGACTGACGGGGGCCAGCTTGCCGCTGTCCTTGAGCGATAGCGCAAGCTTGGCGTTGAGAAAGGTCGCGATTTCTGCGCGCCACGCGAGCAGTTGCTGACGACAGGGATGCAACAGCACAAAGTCGTCCACATAACGGCTGTAATGCTGGACCTTCAGGGTGTGCTTAACAAACTGATCCAGCGCGTTGAGATACACATTGCTAAAAAACTGGCTGCTCAGGTTGCCAATGGGCAGCCCTTTCCCCAATGGCGCCGACAACAGCCGTTTGTGTTGCGGCAAGCGGTGTTCGTCACGGGGGCGATCGGTGTGAACAAGGGCAATCGGCGTGGAAATAAGCTGCTGACACAGCCAATAGAGCCCACGTTGCTGCTCGGCATCGAGCTGGCCCCGCCAGGTGGCAATCGACAAATGCGTGTGCAATTGCGCCAACAAGATATGCTGGTCGATCTGATAGAAAAAATTAAAAATATCCAGCTGCAAGTAGTATGACGACGGCTGTTGGCGCATCATCCGTCCCAGCCGCTGCACCGCAAAATGGGTGCCCCGTCCCTTGATATTGGCCGCACAGTCAAATATAAACTTAGGCTCTATCAGCGGGCGAAGCTGCGCAATCAGCCAATGGTGCACCACGCGATCAGCATAAGCTGGCGCGTGTATTTCTCGCGGCTTGCTGCCGTTTTGCGCAATAAACTGACGCATCGCAGAAGGTTGCCAAGTGTAGGTTTGCAGCGCCTGTTGGAGGTCATAGAGCCGACCCAGCCGATCACACTCAAAGCGCTGAGCTTGCGTCCCTTTGAGTTTGCCGCGCCTGCACTGCAGAGCGGCATCGTGAAGCTGTTCAAATGTGACCTCCATTACCACTGTCTCGAACGAACTAACCGAACACGGTTGTTGTTGTTACGATTGTTGTTGTTGAAGTTCACGCCCCAAGCATTGTTGCTATTGTTTGCATTGGGCGAGGACGACCAGAAAAACGACCACTGCTCTACCCGGTGATAAGCGCCCCACCAAAGACCGCTAGGTGGATTGCCGGTTTGCCGTTGGCGAGCCAACGTGGGTAGAGTGCCCAGTAGAATTGGCACACTCGATGATACATAACCATCAATTCTGGCCATGGCGCTGCAACTTGTCGTGCCACCGGGTGAGTTGACGAATCACATCGACGATGGCAGCAGCGAGCTGTTCAAACACGGCAAAACGCGCAAAGGCGTGGCAGTCTTTGGCTCGCTGCAAGGTAAATTTGATCTCATCGGCCCAGTAGCTGGCACGGACGACCATTTTTAAACGGCGTTCTGGGCGCAATATCGCATGACTCACCGCGCTATGGCATCGCGCACTCAGGCGGCGTAAATCGCTACCGAGCGTATATTTGTGATAACGCGAAAACCGCCGCACCGCCTCTTCTACCGCCACCGAGAGCATATGGGTGGCGTGGTAGATGGGAAAGCGCTTGCTCAAGCTAAGATGGTCGCTCATGGTTGCCCTCCTATGGCCACTGGCGCAAAGCGCCAGTCTAGCTACTGGCTCGAACGAACTAACCGAACACGGTTGTCGAAGTAACGAGGGTGGTCGTCGGTGTTGTAGCCGCCGACGGCGAAGTCCACGCCCCACGCACGGTAGTTAATGTTCGCTTTGGGCGAGGACGACCAGAAGAACGACGATGGCGTATTGGGAAAGTAGCCGGTATCGATGCTGGGATTGACGCGGCTGTAATCGACAATCGAGAGCAACTCCTCTCGGGTGGGTAGGCGCCAGTCAGTGTAGCCGCAGAGCGATTCAGCGTTACTGCCATCGACCAGCATGCTCCAATCGTCGTAATAGGTGCCAAATTGCGGAACTGCGTCGCGGCCAATGGCGGTTTTGCCGCCCCAACGGTAGGTATTGTCCTTGTCGTGAATGCTGCTATCATCGGTTTTAACCTCCCATATCAAACCCGTGTGGTTGTCCTGCACACAGGCCCAGCTACTTGCTGAGCTAGACAATAAGCTGCCATCAGCGGCTATTTTGCTAAAGTCAAAACCGGCATGACCGCCCCCAATTTTGTCCAATTGGGCAGCGCTCATTGCATCTCGACCTTGCTGGCAGTCTTGCGGTGCTTCGATATTGCTGCTGCAGTCGCTGTTGTTGACCGCGGAATAATTGCCACCCCAAGTGATGCCGGTGTCGTTGAGTGGCCTTGACACTGAATCTACAATCGGCGGCGGAGCCACGATGCTGATGCTGCTTGCCATGCAGTGGCTAAAGTCATTGCTTAAACTGCCGTCGGTAACGCAAATGCCTATGGTGTAATTACCCGTGGCCCAGCCAGTGGTTCCCAACGCAATGGAATATGAGGTTGAGCCTGTTGGGTCGAAGGTGCCAGTTGTCAACAATGTATCGTTTTGATCGATACTGGCATCAGTGGATCGATAGGTATAGTAGCTATATTTCGAGAGTGCGCCAGCAGTGAGCTCATAGTCAAAACTGAGATTGAAGTTATTGCCCAGAGTAACATTCGTTTGAGACAGCGCTATATTGGGGTCGATGATTAGGCTCGTGAGCGGTGATTGGTTCACGGCAAACTGGACCACCGGGCTAAACCCACCAATGCGCGCGGCACCTTTATATATTGCAAAGCGCGCTAGTTTGGCATCGGCGACGCCACTAAAGGATCTATCGTGGGCGAAGCTTAACTGTTGCGCCTGAGTGTTAACCATCTCTAGTCCACCGGCGTTATTGGCGTACCAACTCGGCTGATTGACGATGAGCTCGCCATAGCTGGCCTGAACAGTGAAACCAGTGGGTAGAGCACGGCTCAGTGCGCCATCGAAGCTCAGTGTTTGGCCTTTGTAAACCTGTGTCGCCGAAGGCGTGACGCTGGCTATTTTAATCGGCGCAATATCAGAGCGCGCTAATGTCCAACCAACGGCGGCGATGTCCGCACCGGTACTACTGGTGCGATGACTGCCGGTCCAAATGCCTGCTGTGCTACGGGTAAAGTTAGCGATTCTTGAGTGGCTAATTACATTGCTGCCACTAATATTTTGCTCAAACAAATACACATCGCATTGATTACCGGTGAGATTGCAATCGACCTGCTTGGCGATGGCCACGTGACCGTAAGGATTCGTGGATGTTGCGGCAAAGGAGATAATGCTGCCTTCAGTAGGTGGCTCTGTAGAGCTTGCGTTAAGCTTATACTCGAAGCTCAGATCCATGCCCTCATAGCGACCTGTTCTGCCAGCGAAATTTGAAGCGACATCTTTGCCGTGGCCGTTACTGGTAATGGGCACGCCAAACACCGAGTTGTAAAAACGCTTTATTAGGTCCGTGCACTGATAGGCGCCAGTCGCTGGATTATCAAAATTGCTAAGCGCATTGACGCCCAAGTAAGTGTCAATGGTTTGGCCCGATGCCTGTTTAGCAACCCATTCGCTGCCAATATCGCCCGTGCGAGACGTTGCCACAACGGCGTTAGCGGTAGTGGCCGGGTTAATCACCATCAAAATAGGTGAGGTATATGCCCCCAACAACTGGCCGTTTTGATATACCCCAAACCTCACGGCTCTGATGCCATGGCCGTTAAGGGCTTGGGTAAGTTGTCCAACGCCATTGCTGACCACCGCCAGAGAGGTTGCTCCATCTGTGTTTTCCAGCCAGACAATGCCATTCGCATCCGCCTGCGGGTCATCGACCGAAGCCAACGTTCCAAAGTTGGCCAATACACTTTGCCCAGACGCCAAAGCACCCGAGAGCGTGAAGCTGAATTTAAGATCGACACCGACGTATTCGGTGAGTACCGGCGTAAGGCCATTGGATAAAATTCCATTCACTTTAACCGCGCTGATACTTGGAAATGCCAACGCTTTCACCGCAAATGAATCTGACACCTGTTGAGCACTGGAAACCTCGCCGTCAGCTAAGGTGAACTGCAACATGTAACTCCCCTCCGGCAGTGTCATAAAGGCTACTGCAAAGGTCTTTGCGTCAGTAGAGGTTGCTTCTCCTGTTTTTACCGATTGACCCGTTGCTGTGTTCACCAAGGCCCAAGTCATCTTGGGGACGGTGCTAAGCTGCGTGGCATAGGTAACTTTGGCAAAGATGAACTCATTGCTATAGAAGTCGTTATCGCCTTTGTCTGAGAATTCGATGGCGCTAGTCTGGAACGCGCTGTCAACTGTAAATGCAGGCGAAGAAACAAACTGCCCACTCACGCCTGCACTGGCGATATTGGCTTGATACACATAATTTCCATTGGGCAGGCTGGGTAGTTTCAAGCGCACTGCCGATGACGACGGCAAGTCGCTAGAACCCGACTTAATTATGCTTTGCGTCGAGGTGTCAACAACTTGCCAGTTGATCATTGGCGAGCCAGAAAATGAGCCTGTTAGTGACACATCGGCATACAATGTCTCGTTGGGCAGGAATATGTCATCTCCCTGATCCGACACCGAAATAGTGTGTATATTCAACGCTAACTCTGCAATGGTGAATGCCAGCTTTGTTTCACCCGAAACAGAGTTTTTTCCATCAGACAACTGCACTTTGAGGGTATAAGTTTTCCCAGCTGCCGCGTCGAATTTAAGTCCATCATTTGACTTTTCAAACTTAACGGTATTACCAGCTGCGTCAAGTATGCTCCAACTGTAATCAAGAGAGTCACCGTTTCCATCCTTCCCGATTGCATAGACTTCAATTGGCGCTATTGACTGATCAATAATGTAACTACCATCAGCAGCACTGCCCGCATACCCCTTTACACTCCAAGATTCAATATAGGGCAAATCATTCTTGACACTAAATTTATCCTCAAGTGCATAGACCTCCTCGT
The DNA here is from genome assembly GCA_013373515.1 of Gammaproteobacteria bacterium. Taxonomy (GTDB): domain Bacteria; phylum Pseudomonadota; class Gammaproteobacteria; order JABXHR01; family JABXHR01; genus JABXHR01. The sequence goes on from JABXHR010000265.1 coordinate 18,225, forward strand.
CATCCGGGCTATAAAACGTTACTTTTAATTGATAATCGCCTGGAGAGAGGCTATAGGTTTCAGACACTGACGCTTTAAGGTCATTACCGGAAGCAACTACTGCATTGCCTGCGGTAATCTGCCAATTTGCTTTCAAATCACCTTGCAAATCGCTTGGTATATCGACGGAGAACTCACCACGCTCGTCATTCGAAATTTTAATTTGGCTCAGTAATGCCTCATCATAAGACTCATCAACTCCTACAACAGCCACTGAATAAGAATCTTCATAAATTAGCGCGTCACTGCTTTTCGATGGATAGTTAATTTCAGATAACTCAACTTTTTTGCCCGCCAATCCTGAAAGATCGCAGTACGAAGGCTTACAACGAAGACTGCCGTCAGTTGACAACACCTCCCAAGCAGACGCATTGAAGTTTACTATTTGTCCATCTGAAGCTTTAAATTGCTGTGTCAATGTCGCACTTTCTTTTGCGGTTTGCACAAGCTCTGGCGAGCCATTTGAAACCAAAACATTTTTAGCTAATTTCTCCGTGCTTATGCTGCCAAGTGACACTCCCCCGCTAGTTGCATAAAGGGATAATTTGTATTGACCAACTCTGGGGATTAAGTGGCCAAACTGTATCGCAGTACTGTACTGCTTTTGGCCAAGGCTACCGACTTCACTCTCTAGTTTCCAATCAAGACGGAGGTAGTCTCGACTAGCAACTTCTTTCATATCAATAATAGGAAAGTCTATGTAATCATAAACCACCAACTCAAGCGCTAGATCCTCAGGCACTGAGTCATAGTTAGTTAAATTAAGTGCTAGGCTTAGAGATGTTGAGTCGGCCCCAAAAGGGATGTACTTCAACGGTTTCCCATCATTATCTGTGACAGTTGCGGCGGAAAAATCAAACTGTTTAATATTTTCTTCTTCTAAGGCAAAATCCCTAATCAAATTCGATAGGTTGTTTAAGGGCCGCTCGTTTTGAGCACGACCTCGATTTATTCGATCATAAAATGTTCTAGCAAATCGATCAAAACGATTGTCTCGAACACCATCAGGTTGTGTGCTAACACCCAAAAACCAACCAGTCTCTTCGTCAGTATTTCCACAATATTCTGTAGCACCATTTTCGCAGAGTGTATATATCCGTAGCTGTGCGCCAACAGCAATATTACCCAGCTTCTTCAGCCCGTTTTCGGCAATTTCAATTGGGTCATATGATTTTGGCATGAGCGTGTCAATCACTCCGCTGAGTGTTGATACGTTGGCACCCTGCTTTATCCCAGTATGACCGAGCGCAATCATGTCTGGGCTCAACTCACCGTTGGTAACCAGATTCAAGAGCACAACGAACATCTTGACACTACCATTGCCTGCGTCATTTAGATCAAGTGATGTCAGCGTGTTCAGTGCCGAGATACCTTTCTTGCTTTCCTCCCAGACTGAATAAGCGTGATTGTAGTCTGCGACCTTTTGAGCCACCTCTCCCCACAACTCAGCGTTGGTGGTTTTGCTCACTTCGTAAGCCAGATGATCGAAGTAGGCCTCAACAAGTAAGTCGCCCACTGTGACTTCAGAGTTTGGCCCAATATTTGATTCAACCAACTTCAACCACTGCTCTTGACTCAAACCCACATCTTTGAATGTAGACTCTATCCACTCGAGTAGTTCCGGGTTGATTTTGTCACCGCGAAACATACGCTCGAGAACATAAAACTTCGAAAAGTGATCTGTATAAAAACCCAGCTCGGTTCCATCGCCATATACATCTACGATCTCTAGAGTCTCTGTCCGGCCGTCGGCAGATATACGTTGGACGACTGCATTTTCTGGTTCGATGTCTGAGCTGTTTTGAATCTGAACCCAAACAGGTTCCAAAAATTCTTGACCATCAGGGCCCAGATCAACCAAGTAACGAGCTGCAAAGTCTTCTTGGATAGTATTCACAGCCATAACATCAATCGATAGCTCTGTATCCACTTCAAGGCCACCAACTGGAACGGATAGCGATACCTTCGGCGTGTACTCAGTCTCGTCGGCTACAATTTCATCCAATTCGTCTACAGCAAATTGTTTCTTTGCATTTGCGAGGGGCACTACAACACTATACCCCTTGTCCAGGGTGTAAGCCTCGTGACCATCGATTTCAATCGAGAAGCGCAGGAAGTCTGATGCTTTACTGCTTAGTTTTACAACCCCATTTTTACTGATATTGATACCGTCTGCAGAAACTAAAGGCGGTGGAAGATAGGTATGGTCCCAACTGAATACTTCGTCCTTATCCGAGACCAACGTCATTTGCTGGGTAATGTCGGGCGAAATGATGGAGAGCGCTGCGACTAGTCGGTCAATATGGATCCAGCTTTCCGATTTTGCTTTATTCAGATAAAGTTCAGATAGTGATAGAGATTGAGTTAATGATGACTCTAATTTGTCATAGCCAATCACGAAATCTTGCTCTGCAACCTCACCCCAAGTCGCACGGACTCTGTCAGCAATATCTTGCTTGATAGACAGATTGATTGTTATGTCGTTGTCGTCAGTAACAGTTTTTTCGGCTAAGAGTTTATCCCCCAAATACATTTGTAACGTAGCGAAGTCCCAACTAGCTTCAGATAGCTGGCACTGTACCGTTAACACATTATTGTCCGGTTGCGCATCACATTGATTCGCCGCCTCATCAGCATACAAAATGAACCCAACCTGACTTAGCTCATCGGTTGACAGCATATCTTGAGAAACAGAATATTTCTTTTCGATGAGCTGAGGATTGGGCTCAAAGTTATCGTCTGTTTCATTGTCGCTCGTTTGGCCACCGCCGCCACCGCCACCGCCACCGCCACCGCCACCGCAGCTGGACATAACAATGACTAGAAGCAAACATAAAATGCGGGGCAATACAGACGTATTTGCAAACAGGTGGCCCATTTAGCTAATTCCATTTAATTTTTAGTCATCCCAAACCTATCACATCGCCATTATTCTGGCGAATGAAAATATGGAGTAGATTCTTTGACTAACCTCAAAGAGATTTCCAAAATTCTTTGGCTATCAATTTTAAGCTAGTGTTGACTTTTAACGCACAGAAGGCTAGGTTGTGATTGGTAGAAACGCCTCGCTGTTAATAAATTGATTAAGTCTCTGACAGCAACTTCAGATCATAAACGACGTCGTTGTCCGCAATGACCAGCCGCACGAACAAGACTCAACGTTCAAACGCCGTGCTGAATTTTAGAATCGTGCTGGACTCGAAATTCCCGCGAACGGAGTAGGACCGACTCTCGGCGCGGCCCCACGAAACACTGAGGGCTTAGCTGCGCCCTGTGGGATGTCGGTCTCCGAACGACGAATGGCTCAAACAAGGCGCTACGTTCAAACGCCGTGCTGAATTTTAGAATCGTGCTGGACTC
>JABXHR010000185.1 GCA_013373515.1 Gammaproteobacteria bacterium
AGGCGCGTAGCTCAGTTGGTTAGAGCACTACCTTGACATGGTAGGGGTCGGTGGTTCGAGTCCACTCGTGCCTACCACTATACTTCGATATAGTGGTTCGAAATGTATATCTCATTCGCTATATTTTGAAACAACTGTGCTCTTTAGCGCAGCTTATTGCTGCGCGCAAGATTGTGGCGCTATAGCGCGCCACCGAGTGCAGTCCAGGTATTGACCACGGTGTCTGGATTGAGTGAGATGCTCTCAATGCCTTGCGCTTGCAGCCAGATTGCAAAATCCAGATGGTCTGAAGGCCCTTGACCACAAATCCCAACGTATTTATCTCTGGCGCGACAGGCTTTGATTGCCATTGACAGCAATGCTTTTACGGCATCATCGCGCTCATCAAAGCCCTCGGCAACAAGGCCAGAGTCTCGATCGAGCCCGAGGGTTAGCTGAGTAAGGTCGTTCGAGCCAATCGAGAAGCCATCGAAGTGATCGAGATACTGGTCAGCCAGCAGTGCGTTGGTCGGCAGCTCACACATCATGACTACGCGTAAGCCATTTTCACCCCGCTTTAGGCCATGAGACTCCAAAAGGTCGATCACAGCTTTGCCCTCGGCTGGCGTGCGCACAAATGGGATCATGAGTTCAACATTGGTTAGCCCCATGTCGTCACGGATGGTTTTCATCGCTTCGCACTCCATCGCAAACGATTGTGCGTAGTCACTCGATAAGTAACGCGCTGCACCGCGGAAGCCCAGCATTGGGTTTTCCTCTTCTGGCTCGTATAAATCACCGGCCACCAATTTGCGATATTCATTCGATTTGAAATCGGACAGGCGAACAATTACTTTCTCGGGATAGAAGGCGGCGGCAATGGTTGAAACGCCTTCTATTAATTTTTGTTTGAAGAAGTCTACCGGTGACTCGTAACCGGCTGCACGGCGATCGATCTGCGCCTTGATGTCACTTGGGACACTGGGATAGTCAAGAATCGCCTTTGGATGAATACCGATCACATTGTTGATGATGAATTCAACGCGGGCAAGCCCAACGCCTTTGTGGGGTTGTTGAGCAAATTTAAATGCGAGATCAGGGTTGCCTACGTTCATCATGATCTTAAGCGGGATCTCTGGCAGCTCTTTTTGTTCGTCAGATTCGATGACGTACTCCAGTTCGCCATCGAATATCAAACCGGTATCGCCTTCACTGCACGCGGCGGTCACCATGGCGCCATCGGTAAGTTGCTCTGTTGCATCGCCGCAGCCGACAATTGCCGGAATACCGAGCTCGCGCGCAATAATCGCGGCATGGCAGGTGCGTCCGCCTCGATTGGTGACAATCGCGGCAGCGCGCTTCATCACTGGCTCCCAGTTGGGGTCGGTCATGTCGGTCACCAGAACATCGCCGGGTTCGACAATGTCCATTGAGTCAGCCGACTGTACAAGCCGGACTTTGCCAACGCCAATTCGCTGGCCAATGGCGCGCCCCTCAGCAAGGACATTGCCTTTGCCCTTGAGGACGAAGCGCTGTTGGGTCTGTGCAGTCTCTTGGCTTTTGACCGTCTCGGGGCGGGCTTGCAATATGTATAGCTCGCCATCGCGTCCATCGAGACCCCATTCAATGTCCATTGGGCGACCGTAATGTGACTCGATGATCATGGCATAGCGGGCAAGTTGCTCGACCTGAGTGTCATCAATCGAAAAACGTTGTTGATCTTCTTGCGCGACGGATGTGATCTCGACTGATTTCCCCACAGATGCATCATTGGTAAAAATCATTTTCTCAAGCTTGCTGCCAATATTGCGTCGAAGCACCGCCGGTCTGCCAGCGGCAAGGCCGACTTTATGAACATAGAACTCGTCAGGGTTGACAGCGCCTTGGACAACCATTTCTCCGAGCCCATAACTACTGGTAATGAACACTGCTTCTGAGAAGCCGGATTCTGTGTCAATGGTAAACATGACGCCAGAGGCGCCAGTGTCTGAGCGAACCATCTGCTGTATGCCTGCTGACAATGCGACATCATGATGTGCAAAGCCTTTGTGGACGCGATATGAAATTGCGCGGTCATTGTATAAAGAGGCAAAGACTTCCTTGATCGCTGTCAGTACATTGTCGATCCCAACAATGTTGAGAAAGGTCTCTTGTTGGCCTGCAAAAGAGGCGTCTGGTAGATCTTCTGCCGTGGCTGAAGAACGCACGGCGACGGATAGATCGACCGTTGAGGCTTGCATTTGTGAATAAGCGTCGCGAATAGCGTCTTCGAGGGGTTTTGGGAAACTGGCCGAGTTAACCCAGCCGCGGATCATTTCACCGGTTTTGACTAGCGCATTGACATCGTCTACATCAAGCGCGTCGAGCGTAGTGTTGATTTTGTCGGTCAGGCCATTCTCGGTCATAAAGTATCGATAGGCTTCGGCGGTGGTTGCAAACCCGCCGGGGACTCTAACCCCGCTTTGTGCAAGTTGACTGATCATTTCGCCCAATGAAGCGTTTTTACCGCCGACCGTTTCAACGTCGGTCATGCGTAAGGATGCGAAATCCAGAACTAGGCTGTTGCCCATTCGATATCTCCGATTTTCAAGGGTGGATAGTGCACGTTGGAGGTGCAATTTAAAGTAGGGTATCTTATCAACTTCACTACAAAAATGGTTGCAGATATCGCAATGACTACGGTGCGTCAGGTGTTTTTTGTGTCAGATGGCACGGGTATTTCAGCCCAGGGTTTGGGAGAGGCTTTGCTGACCCAGTTTGATGAGCTTGAATACGAGCAAATCACTTACAGCTTCATCAAAACCGTAGACAAGGCTCGTGAAACTCGGAAAAAAATCGAGCAGCTGCGCAATCCGCAGGGGCTCAAGCCGATCATTTTTACTACGTTGCTCGACCCAGATTGCCTCAACATTATTAAAGAAATCGAAGCATTCCACATTGATGTGTTTGATCAGTTTTTAACCCCATTGGAGCAAGAGCTGGGTATGGCATCGGCCCATTCAATCGGTCGATCTCACAATGTTGGTGTCCACTCTCGCGACTACACAGACCGCATCGAAGCGATTAATTTTTCATTGGCCTATGACGACGGTGCGAGGCATCGAGGCTTAGAACAGGCTGACGTCATTTTGGTTGGCGTCTCGCGCAGTGGCAAAACACCGACGTCGCTGTATTTGGCAATTCATTATGGTGTGCGCGCAGCGAATTACCCTTTGATTCCGGAAGATTTTGATCGGGGTGTCTTGCCGGGTGATTTAGAGAAGTACCGTGAAAAATTGTTTGGCTTGACGATTCGTGCAGATCGATTGCACGGCATTCGCACTGAACGGCGCCCTGACTCAAGCTATGCCGAACTCATTAATTGCCGCAAAGAAATCCAACGGGCAGAAGCGATGATGCGGCAATACGATATTCCTTGGATTGAGACGACATCGAAGTCAATCGAGGAATTATCGGCATCGATTGTGCAAGCCAAGGGGCTTCGCAACCGTCATTTCTAGGGAAACTTGGCATATTCAGGTTATAATGATCGGTTTACTGGCATGTGGCCTTTGGTGTCGGCCACCACTACCTTGGGATAGACCATGATCGCAGTTACGCTTCCAGACGGTTCTCAGCGCACATTTGAGAGCCCACCTACTGTCCACGATGTTGCCGCAGATATCGGCCCGGGGTTGGCCAAGGCGGCCATCGTCGGCAAGATCGATGGCAAGCTGGTTGATACCAGCTTCGTGATCGAGCAAGACAGTCAGCTCGCGATCATTACTGCCAAAGACGAGGAGGGCGTTGACGTTATTCGCCACTCGACGGCGCACTTGATGGCACAGGCGGTAAAACAACTTTACCCAGAAGCGCAGGTCACGATTGGACCTGTCATTGAAAACGGCTTCTTTTATGACTTTGCTTACGAGCGTCCTTTCAATGATGAAGACCTCGCCAAAATCGAATCACGTATGCAAGAACTTGCTGCTGCGGGTGATGTGCTGGAGCGTCAGGAAATGCTACGTGATGACGCCAAGGCCTATTTTGCAGGCTTGGGCGAGCACTACAAAGTTGAGATCATCGATAGCATCCCCAGCAATGAAGCCTTAAGCCTGTACACCCAAGGAGATTTTACGGACCTGTGCCGTGGCCCACATGTACCCAACACCAACCGGTTGGGTCACTTCAAATTGATGAAGGTCGCTGGTGCCTATTGGCGTGGCGACAGCAATAACGCGATGTTGACCCGCATTTACGGTACTGCGTGGGCGGACAAAAAAGCCCTAAAGGCCTATCTGACCCAGCTCGCTGAAGCCGAAAAGCGCGATCATCGCCGTATCGGTAAGCAGCTGGATTTGTTCCATCTACAAGAAGAAGCCCCGGGTATGGTGTTTTGGCACCCGAATGGCTGGACGTTGTACCAAGCGGTTGAGCAATACATGCGCCGCAAACAAATTGAAGCGGGTTACAAAGAGATCAAGACCCCTCAAATTGTCGATCGCAGCCTCTGGGAGCGCTCTGGTCACTGGGATAAATACTCTGATGCGATGTTCACCACGCAGTCAGAGGAGCGCGATTTTGCAATCAAGCCGATGAATTGTCCCTGCCATGTGCAGGTGTTCAATCAAGGCTTGCGCAGTTATCGCGATCTACCGCTGCGCCTGGCCGAGTTTGGTTCTTGCCATCGCAATGAATTGTCTGGCGCTTTGCACGGCATCATGCGGGTACGCGGATTCGTTCAAGATGATGCGCATATCTTCTGCGCCGAAGAACAAATGCAGGCCGAGTCGCAGCGATTTATCGAACTATTGCATGATGTCTACAACGATTTTGGTTTCACCGACGTCATCTATAAGCTCTCGACTCGCCCAGAGCAACGGGTCGGTAGCGATGAGATCTGGGATCGCGCAGAAAAAGCACTGGCCGATGCGCTTGATGCTGCTGGGCTGGATTGGGAAGAGCTGCCGGGTGAGGGGGCGTTTTACGGCCCTAAGATCGAGTTTTCGTTGAAAGATTGCCTCGGTCGGGTGTGGCAGTGCGGTACTTTACAGGTCGATTTCAATATGCCTGAGCGCTTAGATGCTCAGTTTGTCGACCAAAACGGCGATCGCCAAGTCCCGGTGATGCTGCATCGTGCCGTCCTTGGATCATTCGAACGGTTTATCGGAATTTTGATCGAACATCACGAGGGCAAATTCCCAACATGGCTGTCGCCAGTGCAAGCCGTTGTGATGAATATCACCGATTCACAAGCAGAGAAAGTGAAAGATATTACCGAAAAGCTAAAGAAAATGGGCTTTCGGGTCGAATCTGACTTGAGAAATGAGAAGGTTGGATTTAAAATCCGCCAGCATACTTTAGCGCGCGTCCCCTATTTACTAGTGGTTGGCGAGCGTGAGAAGGAAACAGATTCTGTAGCCGTACGTGTACGCGGTGGGGAAGACTTGGGGACCATGACGGTCTACCAGTTTGTTGAAACCCTATCGGACGATATCACACGTCGCGGCTGTTTTTAATTGGAGGAATAGATATCGCTGCACCAAACAAAGGCATCCGCCGCAACAGAGAGATTACCGCACGAGACGTGCGACTGATCGGAGCGGATGGCGAACAAATTGGGGTCGTTTCGACGCGTGACGCACTGTCACGTGCCGAGGACGAAGGTTTAGATCTCGTAGAGATTTCACCGAATGCAGAGCCTCCGGTCTGTAAAATCATGGACTTCGGCAAGTTCATGTTTGAGCAGCAGAAGAAAGCCAGCGCCGCCCGTAAAAACCAAAAACAAATGCAGGTCAAGGAAATCAAATTCCGACCTGGTACGGATGAAGGCGACTACAAGGTTAAACTCAAGAAGCTAATGAGCTTTCTTGAAGACGGTGACAAGGTCAAAATTACGCTTCGTTTTCGAGGCCGTGAGATGGCGCACCGTGAGCTCGGTCTCGAGCTACTGAATCGAGTTCAAGCCGATTTGGATGAACTAGGTACTGTGGAGCAGCGACCACAACTTGAGGGCCGTCAGATGGTGATGGTTCTCGGGCCGAAAAAACGCTGAACTTAGGGTCGCACCGGTGTATTACTCCGACACCGCCGACCATTTTATTTTATTGATTAAACGGGAGTTCTAATGCCTAAGCTAAAGAACAAAAGTGGCGCGACAAAGCGCTTCAAAAAAACGGCTGGCGGTTTTAAACGTGCACAATCGCACCGCCGCCATATCCTTACCAAAAAGAGCACCAAGCGTAAGCGTCATTTGCGTTCGGATGCCTTCGTCCATGCCAGCGATGTTGGCTTGGTCAAACAAATGATTAAAGCGTAAGGGGAAGGATAGTGCCTAGAGTAAAGCGCGGTGTCACCGCACGTGCACGTCACAAAAAAGTTCTGGATCAAGCCAGTGGATACTACGGTGCCCGTTCACGCGTTTATCGCGTAGCGAAGCAAGCCGTAACCAAAGCCGGCCAATATGCTTACCGCGACCGTCGTCAGCGCAAGCGCCAGTTTCGCGCATTGTGGATTGCTCGTATCAACGCAGCAGCACGCATGTGTGAATTGAGCTACAGCCGAATGATGGACGGTTTGAACAAAGCCGGTATTGAAGTCGACCGCAAGGTTTTGGCCGATTTGGCAGTGAACGATTTTGATGCGTTTGCAGCACTTGCAAACAAAGCGAAAGAGAACCTTGCCTAAGTTTGTTTGAAGTTATTTCAAATAGACGAAACACCTAAAGGAAAGGTTGCCTTGGCGCCTTTCCTTTTTTATTGATGGAGCCCCATGAGTACGGTGACGCAACGCCTTGAAGAGGCATTAACTCAGATCTCAGCGTGTGACGATCTTGGTCAACTTGAAAATATTCGCATCGAGTGGCTTGGCAAGAAGGGCCAAGTCGCTGACATGTCAAAGGCGATGACCACATTGTCAGCTGAGGAGAAGCCCGCGTTTGGGCAACAGCTCAATCAAGTAAAAAACCGTATCAATCAGGCATTGACCGAGCGCAAGGCCTTGTTGGAAATGCAGGCGCTTGAAGCGCGTCTGGCGACTGAAACTATCGATGTCACGCTGCCAGGTATTGGTCTGCAATCCGGTGGATTGCACCCGGTAACCCTGGCAACACGCCGGATGACGTCGCTATTGTCGCAGCTTGGATTTGCAGTGGCCGAGGGCCCAGAAATCGAAGACGATTTTCACAATTTCGAAGCACTTAACTTCCCCAAGAACCATCCTGCACGTGATATGCACGATACGTTCTTCTTACCCAGTGGCAATTTGCTGCGTACGCACACATCACCGGTTCAAGTTCGGCACATGATGTCCGGGAAGCCACCGTACAAAGTGATCGCACCGGGTCGTGTCTACCGTAACGATTACGATCAAACTCACTCGCCGATGTTCCATCAAATCGAAGGCCTTTACATCGACAAAGATGTGAGCCTATCGACGCTGATGTCTCACCTCGAAATGTTCCTAAAGCAATTTTTTGATCAGGGTGATGTAGACATCCGTTTCCGACCTTCTTTCTTCCCCTTTACAGAACCTTCAACCGAAGTTGATATTCGCATTAATAAAGGCAAGTGGATGGAAGTGCTCGGGGCAGGGATGGTACATCCAAATGTCCTGAAGGCAAGTGGTGTCGATTCCTCAGAGTACTCTGGTTATGCGTTCGGTTTGGGGGTCGAGCGCTTTGCCATGCTCCGCTACGGCGTGGATGATCTGCGCTTGTTCTTTGAGAACGACGCGCGTTTCGTAGACGGGTTTAAATAGGAGCAGCATATATGAAAGTTTCAGAGAAATGGCTCCGTGAGTGGGTGCCAGCAGAATTATCAGGCGATGAACTCAACGAAGCGTTGACCATGCTCGGCTTGGAGGTGGATGACTACTCACCACTGGCAAGTTTTGCCGATTCTATTGTCGTTGCAAAAATTGTTTCCTTTGAGCCTCATCCAGATGCCAGCAAGCTTAACGTTTGCCAAGTGGATAATGGAAACGGCTTACATCAAGTCGTGTGCGGCGCTCCCAATGTGTCAGCAGGATTAGTTGTGCCTATGGCCACAGTGGGAACCACCATGCCCAATGGCATGCAAATTAAATCGGCCAAGTTACGTGGAGTAGAGTCTAACGGTATGTTGTGCTCTGCAAGTGAGCTCGGTTTGTCCGAGGATCATTCTGGCTTGATGCCGCTTGATCCCAGTTTGCCGCTCGGCCAACCGCTGATCGAAGCGCTGGGTATGGACGACCATGTGATTGATGTGGCAATCACCCCTAATCGCGGCGATTGCGTTAGTATCCGTGGATTGGCGATTGATTTAAGTGCACGGCTTCAATCCACGCTCAACCTGCCCGAACTGTCGCCAGTGGCCGCCGGCCACAGCGACCAATTTCCGATCCAAATCGAGCCAAATGCGCCATGTGGGCGTTATGTAGGGCGCGTTGTCAAAGGCATTGATGCCAAGGCAACCGCGCCAGAGTGGATGACCAAACGATTGTTGGCTAGCGGTATTCGTTCAATTAGTTTGGCCGTCGATATTACCAACTATGTGATGTTGGAACTCGGGCAGCCCATGCATGCTTTTGACCTTGATACTTTGGCAAACGGCATTGTGGTGCGATTGGCCAGCGGTGACGAGCAAATCACATTACTGGATGGGCGCGAGATCACACCTGATGCCAACACCTTGCTGATAGCTGATCACGAGAAGCCTTTGGCAATCGCAGGCATTATGGGCAGTGAAAATAGTGGCGTTTCTGATGCAACGGTTAACGTGCTGTTCGAGAGTGCTTGGTTCCACCCAGATGCCATTCAAGGGCGCTTACGCCAGTACAATTGCCACACCGAATCTGGTTATCGATTTGAGCGTGGGGTCGACCCTGAAGCCCAAGCGATGGCGATTGAACGTGCGACTGCATTGCTTATTGACATCGCAGGCGGTGAAGCAGGCCCACTGTGTATTGAAGAGAATTCGGCATATTTGCCAAGTCAGCGCACCATATCGCTAAGCAAAACCAGATTGCTTCGTTTGCTCGGCTTTGACGTCTCTGATGAAGCCGTTAATAGCATGCTAACCACGCTGGGTTGCGAAGTTGATCAGTCAGGAGACGTCTTTACCGTCACACCGCCGCTTCGCCGCTTTGATCTAAATATCGAAGAAGATTTGGTCGAGGAGGTGGCTCGAGTTTACGGCTTCGACCGTATCCCACGCGTCGTGCCTAAAATGTCAATGCCCATCAAGCCACTCGATGAGTCATTGATGCCTATCGATACAATCAAAGATCGGCTGGTGGCTCGTGGCTATAACGAAGCGGTGACCTATAGCTTTATTCGTGAGTCTGACAACACTGTATTTAACCCAGACGTCGATCATATTGCGCTGTCCAACCCAATTTCATCAGAAATGGGCGTGATGCGTGATTCATTGCTTCCCGGGCTATGCCGTGCCGCAGCCTACAATCAAGCGCGTCAACGCAATCGCGTCAGATTGTTTGAGTCTGGCCTGCGTTTTGCGGGTGAAGGCGCCGAGGAGCAACACGCAACCTTGGCTGGGCTCATCGTTGGTAGTCAGTTTAGTGAAAACTGGCGCGACAATGGCGCAGCGGACTTTTTCAGTGTGAAGGCAGACATTGAGGATCTGTGCGCGGTGGTACGCGGCAAGCTTGAATTTGCGGCAGCAGAGCTGCCGGGCATGCACCCCGGGCGTACAGCGCAATTACTGTTTAATCGAAAGCCGATTGGATGGTTTGGTGAGCTGCACCCAGAGACAGCCGAGTATTTCGAGTTGCATGGCCGCGTGATTGTTTGGCAGATGGATTTATCGCCATTGCTGCACCGTCAAAAGCGAGCGCCAAGTGTGCCTTCGAAGTATCCATCTGTTCGCCGGGATATCGCTTTGCTGGTGCCGAATCGTGTGTCGGTTTCGCAACTTTTGCAAGCCGTAAATAAGGCGAAAGCTAGTCATCTTGTCGAGAGTATTGTGTTCGACAACTATACAGGTAAGGGCGTTGAACCTGGTTATCGAAATGTGGCGATTGGATTGGTATTTCAATCATCGTCGTCAACCCTCGATGATCTTGAGGTAGACAACGCGGTAGAAAAAACGTTACAAATATTAAATAAATCGTGCGAAGCGCAATTGAGGCACTAAACTCATGGCATTAACAAAAGCAGAATTAGCCGAATCACTTTACTTCGAACTCGGCCTCAATAAGCGGGAAGCCAAAGATTTGGTAGACCAGTTCTTTGAGGGCATTCGAGAATGCTTGGAAAACGGACGTGACGTGAAACTATCCGGTTTTGGAAACTTCACGCTCCGCCAAAAAGGCGAACGTCCCGGTCGTAATCCACGGACTGGAGAGCTAATTCCCATTACACCTCGCCGGGTGGTTACATTTAAGCCCGGTCAGAAGCTGAAATTGAGAGTTGAGTCTTATGGCGGAGACAACCCATAACCAGTTACCGGAAATCCCTTCCAAACGCTATTTCACCATCGGTGAAGTAGCCGAGCTTTGCGACGTTCGTCAGCATGTGCTTCGTTATTGGGAACAAGAATTTCCAGAACTAAAACCAACCAAACGTCGTGGCAATCGTCGTTATTATCAGCGCGCAGATATTGAGCTGATACGACAAATCCGAGAGCTGTTGTACGGCCAAGGCTTCACTATTGCAGGTGCTCGTCAGCAATTGGGTGGCAAGGCTAACGATGCGGCTGCAGAGGACACTCAGGCCAATCTCCTTATTCGCCAAATGCGTGCGGAGCTTGAAGACATATTGCAGTTGCTCTCAATTGAACATACCGGCAACAAAGAACGCCGTGCAGCATTGTCCTTAATTAAGTCTTAAGGCTTGATTTATCTTCGAGCGACAAGTAACCTTGTCGCTTCTTTCGGGGCGTAGCGCAGTCTGGTAGCGCACTACAATGGGGTTGTAGGGGTCGCAGGTTCAAATCCTGCCGTCCCG
>JABXHR010000087.1 GCA_013373515.1 Gammaproteobacteria bacterium
GACTACGTGATGACCAACACGCCAGGCATGCTGCGCGCGATGGCCGCCAAAATGACGGCGCTCGGCGTACGTCCAGAAATTGAAGCCTTTGATACTGGGCATCTCTGGCTAGCGAAGCAATTAGTCTCAGAAGGCTTGATTGAAGATCCGGTCTTGATTCAGCTGTGTATGGGGATTCCTTGGGGTGCACCAGATGATCTGAATACCTTTATGGCCATGGTCAACAACCTGCCTGAAAGCTGGACGTTTTCTGCATTCTCAATTGGACGCAATGAAATGCCATACGCGGCGGCGGCAGTGTTGGCCGGTGGCAATATCCGCGTTGGACTTGAAGACAATCTCTGGTTGGAAAAGGGCGTGTTGGCAACCAATGCGCAGTTGGTCGAAAAGGCCGCCACCATTGTGACCAATATGGGCTGTTCTTTGATGACCCCCGCAGAAGTGCGCGAGGCGCTCAAACTGCAAAAGAGGGCACCACAATGAACAAAGTCGCGGCGATAATTGGTGCGGGCGTCATCGGTGGCGGCTGGGCCGCACGCTTCAGAATGACTGGCTGGCAAGTACGCTTGTACGATCCGTCCCCGGATGCGGTGGCGCAAATTGAAAGGGTATATCAAAACGCATTGGCATCGGTGCCGCAGCTGGTCGATGGTGCGATGCCTGCCGAGGGCGAACTGGTGGTTTGCGGCAGCGTCGAAGAGGCCGTGAGTGGCGCGACTTGGATTCAGGAATCCGTGCCCGAGCGCTTAGAGATAAAACAGTCGGTTTTTCGCGAAATCCAAACACATTGTAGCGAAGACGCCACCATTGGCAGTTCGACGTCTGGCTTTATGCCAAGCCAGTTGCAGGCCGATGCCTTGCGGCCAGAGCAAATTGTTGTCACGCATCCTTATAACCCCGTGTATTTGTTGCCATTGGTGGAGCTGGTCCCGGGCGCACCGGTCAGTGCAGCGCGAATCGAGCAAGCCAAAGCGATTTTGGGTGAAATTGGCATGCATGCGGTGCATATCAAAAAGGAAATCGATGCTCATGTGGGCGATCGCCTGCTCGAAGCGCTGTGGCGCGAAGCCTTGTGGTTGGTCTCCGATGGGATTGCCACCACAGGTGAAATCGACGACATCATGACCCATAGTTTTGGCATGCGCTGGGCGCAGATGGGGCTTTTTGATACCTATCGTGTGGCCGGTGGACAAGCGGGGATGCGTCACTTTATGGAGCAGTTTGGCCCCTGTCTGACCTGGCCCTGGACCAAGTTGATGGACGTGCCCGAGTTTAACGATAAGTTGGTGTCCACCATTGTCAGTCAATCCGATGCGCAATCTGGGCACCTCACGATCAGCGAAATGGAGCAAATTCGCGATCGCAATCTGGTGGGCTTTTTGAAGGTGCTGAAGGACAATGATTGGGCGGCAGGCAAGATGTTCAATCAATGGCTGGCCGACGCGCCAAAGCCGGTCTCGCAAGTCGCACTAGATCAGCCTTTGGCGTTGCACAGCGCACGTGTTTTGCCGTCGTGGGTGGACTACAACGGCCATATGACGGAGTTTCGATATTCACAGGTGCTCACCAATGCATCTGATGCCATATTAGAGTTCGTCGGCATGGATAAGGCCTATATCGACACGGGCTTTAGCTATTACACGGTCGAATCGCATATTCGCCATTTAGGGGAGTGCAAACTCAATGAAACCTTGACCGTACACAGTCAGCTGATCGCAGCAGATGACAAGCGCATGCATGTCTATCACAGCATCCAAAATGAGCGCGGCGAAGAAGTGGTGACCGGTGAGCATATGATGCTTCACGTCGACCGAGCCGCCAACAAAGCCTGCCCGGTCAATGAACCTATGAAATCCCGTTTGGCGGCTTTATTGGCAGCACAGGCAGACTTGCCCAAGCCCACAGCACTGGGGCGGTTTGTGGGTGCCCCACGATGATGCATTTGGGGCTCTCGGATGAGCAACAGTTAATTGCAGATACCGTGCGTGAGTTTGTGCGCAATGAAATCCATCCGCATGAAGCGCAGGTTGATCGAAGCGGCGAAGTCCCCGAAGAGCTGGGACGTCACCTGACACAAACTGTTCAGAGCATGGGCTTTGCCGGGTTTAACTTCCCGGAGGAGGTTGGTGGAGGGGGCTTAGATCAAGTTAGTCAAACGCTGGTTGAGCGCGAATTGGGCCGTGGCAGCTATGCGCTAACCACCTTCTTCCCGCGTCCGTCTGGCATCTTGATGGCTTGCGAAGGCGAGCAGCGCGAGCGCTATTTGTTGCCGGCGGTTAAGGGCGACAAATTCGATGCACTGGCGCTAACCGAGCCCAACGCGGGCTCGGATGTGCGTGGCATGCAGTGCTACGCCAAGCCAGACGGTGACGATTGGATCGTCAATGGCAGCAAACATTTTATCAGCCACGCAAATTTGGCGGATTTTGTGATTGTGTTTATCGCCACCGGTGAAGAGCAAACCTCACGCGGTCCGCGCAAGCTGATTACCTGCTTCTTGGTCGACCGTGGCACACCCGGCTTTAGTATCGACAAGGGCTACAATTCGGTCTCGCATCGGGGTTATCACAACTGCATTTTGAGCTTTGATGATTGTCGCTTGCCGTCGTCGCAAATTTTGGGCGAGCTGCATCGCGGCTTTGATATTGCCAATCAGTGGTTATTTGGTACCCGACTCGCGGTGGCGGCCAACTGCGTCGGACGTGCGCGGGAGTGTTTTGAGCGCACGTTGCCCTATACCGTTGAGCGCGAGCAGTTTGGGCAGAGCATCGGCAAGTTTCAGGGCGTGTCGTTCAAGCTGGCCGATATGATTACCGAGATCGATGCGGCAGAGTGGCTGACGCTCGCCGCCGCTTGGCGGGTTGATCAGGGATTGGAGGCCAATCGTGAGATTGCCAGCGCCAAGCTCTATGCCACCGAAATGCTGGCACGGGTCACGGATGAAGCCATCCAGATTCACGGTGGCATGGGCTTGATGGACGATTTGCCGTTTGAGCGCTACTGGCGTGACGCCCGCGTGGAGCGAATCTGGGATGGTACGTCAGAGATTCAGCGTCACATTATCAGCCGCGATTTGTTGCGGCCCCTAGAAAGCTGATAGCCGCATGCGTCTGGCGCGTTTGCTATCGCCGTCCACCGTTGCCGTTGTCGGCGGCGGTTGGGCGCACAATGTTATCGAGCAGCTGCAAAAAATGGGCTTTGACGGGCAGATTGCTTGGATTCATCCAAAGCCGCAATCGATGGGTGGCGTTATCTGGCGGCCAGATCTGGCGGCACTGTCGTTTGCGCCCGATGCGGTATTTGTGGCGGTTAATCGCACGCAGTGCGTTGAGCTCGTCGAACAGGCGCGAGCACTCGGCTGTGGCGGGGTGGTGTGCTTTGCCTCGGGATTTGCAGAAGCCCAAGCCGAGCTTGGCGATGCCAGCAGTTTGCAAAGTGCGCTGATTGCCGCCAGCGGCAAGATGCCGTTACTCGGCCCAAACTGTTATGGACTGGTGAATTATCTCGATCGCGTGGCGCTGTGGCCCGATCAACACGGCGGGCTGCCGGTCGAACGCGGGGTGGCAATCATCACCCAAAGCTCGAATATCGCGATTAATCTCAGTATGACCCACAGTGCGTTGCCGATTGCCTACTTGTTGACGGCGGGCAATCAAGCCGTGGTGGATCAGACGGAAATGATCGAGGCCGCGCTGTACGATACGCGCGTCACTGCGGTCGGTGTGCATATAGAGGGCATTCAATCGGCAGAGGTTTGGCAGCAGGTTGCCAATACGGCAAATACGCTTGGCAAGCGAATTGTGGTGCTCAAAGTCGGTCAATCGGTGCAGGCGCAAGCGGCGGCACTGAGCCATACGGCAGCAATGTCGGGCGCTGGCCATGCAGCACAAGCGTTTTTTCAGCGGCTAGGCTGTGTGTGGGTGTCTCATCTCGATGTGTTTTTAAACACGTTAAAGCTGTGCCATTTTGAGACCAGAGCGCTGCCTAACACTCTGATGTCGTTGTCTTGCTCTGGGGGCGAAGCAGGGTTGGTGGCCGATTTGGCTGAGCGCTATCACATCGCAACACCGCCGTTGAGTGATTTGCAATGCCAGCAGCTTGGCGGTGTCTTGGGCGAAAAAGTGCATTTGGCCAACCCCTTGGACTATCACACCTATATCTGGGGCGATTTGCAGGGGATGCGTCAGATGTTTAGTGCGGCGCTACAAAGCGAGGTCGGCATCTGCATGCTGGTGTTGGATTTTCCGCGCCAAGATCGCTGTGATGACCAAAGCTGGGCCATTGCGCTAGAGGCCTTTGCCAGCGCCGACAACCACGGTGGGGCCATCAAGGCGGTTGTGGCGACCTTGCCTGAGAATATGCCGGAACACTGGGCGATGCGCTGCCTTGAGATGGGACTGTTGCCCTTTGGTAGCATTGAACTGTGCCTGCAGTGCTTGGGGGCCGTGGCTCAATGGCAACCACCTGCTGAGGGTGCATTGCTGGCCTTGCGCAGTGGTGAGCTTGAGTTGCTCGATCAGCCTATGCAGGCGTTGACAGATTTGCAGGTCAATACGCCGAAGCGGCTATATTTTGACAGCCGTACCAATATCCAGTTAGGTGAGCTTCCGTTTCCCTGCGTGCTCAAAGCCGAGGGGCTGGCACACAAAACCGAGCAAGGCGGTGTGGTACTCAACATTCAAAGCCAGCAAGATTTACAGGCGGCGATCGACGCGATGCCCGAAGCGGCAGGTTACAGTTTGGAGGCGCAAATCACCGATGTGGTGGCCGAGATCTTGGTGGGCATCGAGCAAAACCCGCCGTTTGGCTGGGTGCTGAGCATTGGCGAGGGCGGTATTTATGCCGAGCTGGCGCGCGATGTACAGCACCTAATGTTGCCCTGCCATCGCTGTGACATCAAAACAGCCCTGCAAGGCTTGCGTAAATGGCCCGTGCTACAAGGTTATCGTAATCAGACCGGAGCCAATATTGAGGCTCTGATCGACACCATTTATCAATTGACCCAATGTATTGAGACGCAACCCCGCTGGCAATCGCTGGAATGCAACCCAGTGCTCGCTTGTCGCGATCAGGCGGTGGTGGTCGATGCATTAATCACGAGGAGTTCTGGATGACAAACCCCATCAAAACGCGTATCGAAGACGGCGTGCTTGAGGTCACCATTGACCGCCCAAAAGCCAATGCGATTGATCTGGCCACCAGCCGAATCATGGGGCAAGTGTTCCAAGATTTTCGCGATAACCCTGATCTGCGCGTGGCGATTTTGCGTGCCGAGGGCGATAAGTTTTTCTGCCCCGGCTGGGATCTAAAAGCCGCCGCGGACGGCGACCAAGTCGATGGTGACTATGGCGTGGGCGGCTTTGGCGGTCTGCAGGAACTTGGCAATCTCAATAAGCCCGTGATCTGCGCGGTTAACGGTATTTGCTGCGGCGGTGGGTTGGAGATTGCACTGTCTTGTGACCTAATTGTGGCAAGCAATAACGCTACTTTTGCGCTGCCAGAAATCATCAGTGGCACCATTGCCGATGCTGCTTCAATCAAGCTGCCCAAGCGCATTCCCTACCATGTGGCGATGGATATGCTGCTTACGGGTCGCTGGCTTGATGCCGAAGAGGCCTATCGCTGGGGCCTGCTGCGCGAGATCGTCGAGCCCAACGAGCTGTACAACAAGGTGTGGGCATTGGCGCGATTATTGGCCTCTGGGCCGCCGCTGGTGATGGCAGCCATCAAAGAAGTGGTACGCGAAGCGGAAGATATGAAATTCCAAGATGCGCTCAACCGCGTCAGCAAGCGCCAATTTGCCACGGTCGACAAACTCTATGGCAGTGAAGACCTTAAAGAAGGGCAGATTGCGTTTAGCGAAAAGCGCGATCCGATTTGGAAAGGCATGTAGACATTTGTTTGCTGTCGGATCTTGGCGGTACTTTGCGCTGAAAACGAGCGCTTTGCTCAGAGATTGCCCCACTGACGAATTGGCGGTTTGAGCCTTGGCTAATTCGATACTGCTTATTTGCGTGGGAGATTTGCAAACAGCTGCAAACTGCTCAATGCGTTGGCGTGGTCGCTTCTCGATAACCCTATGCCACTTGGATATGTCAGGAGTCACCCCGATAGGCGTATGATCGAGCCATTGCAGTATGGAGAGTGACATGATTACAACCTTGGTAGTGACGGTATTGGCGAGCGATCGCCCGGGTTTGGTAAAGCAATTTTCCGATATCTTGGGTGCGCACAAGGCCAATTGGGAAGAGAGTCAGATGGCGGCTTTAGCAGGTCGATTTGCCGGATTGTTGAAGGTGACTGTGCCGGAGGCTCATGCCGAAGATCTTACCCGGTCGCTGCTCACGTTACATGACATCGAAAACGGCATCCATGTCTTGGTTGAGCGGGGTGTCTCGGACTTACCGGTTAACGGGCGTATGGTGGTTGAGGTCGTGGGTCAAGATCGGCCCGGCATTGTGCAAGAAATCACCCGCTGCTTGGCGAGCATCGGGGCCAATATCACCAAGATGTCTACAGAACAACGCGATGCGTCGATGGCCAGTGAGCTGCTGTTCTGGGCGCGGATTCAGATTGAGCTGACTGGCGACGTCAACGAAGAGGCGGTGCAAGATGCACTGGAATCGCTTGATGGTCAGCTGATGGTTGATATCGAGTAAATCGAGTGCCGCTCCTTTGGGTTTTAATCCTGATATCGGCGCTTGGGCCGATCAGTATGAACGGCGTTTTGCCTGCCAACACTGCAGTGATGCAGGAGCTGGCCGTCGATTATTCCTCTGCGCAGCTCGTGCTGACGGTGTTCTTGTTAGCCATGTTGCTGTTTCAACTGCCCGCGGGTGCTTGGTCTGATCGTTTCGGACGTCGGCCCGTGATGTTGCTGGGGCTGGCCGGATATGCTTTGGGGGGCGTCCTCTGCGTTATATCTCAGTCTTTGGAGCTGCTTCTGATTGGGCGGTTTATCCAGGGCGCGGGCGGCGCGGTGTGTATGTCGCTGCCGCGAACCATAGTTCGTGATGTCTATGATCGCGATCGTGCGGCGAGCATGATTGGCTATATGACCACGGCGATGATGCTGGCACCCATGTTTGGCCCTGCTTTGGGCGGTTGGCTAACCGACACATTTAGCTGGCGCTGGATGTATGTGGCGATTGTTATGGTGTCATTGATTGTCTTGGGCTTGTGCTGGAAATTTCTGCCAGAGACCAATCCAGAACAAGCGACGGGGGCAACCAAAATCGGCTTTTGGTCTGCGTCTAATGAGTTGATGCATTCGGGTTATTTTGTGGGCGTGCTTCTGACGCTCTGTGGTTCAGTGGGTGTTTACTACACCTTCTTGGCGGGCGCACCGTATGTGGTGATCGAGCTATACGGTCATCCGGCGGCAGAGTATGGGCTGTGGTTCGCACTGACTGGCATTGGTTATATGAGCGGCAATTTGATTGCAGGTCGATATGCCGAGCGCTTAGGTACACTGCAATTGGCGAAAGTTGGCATGATCCCGTTGGTGATATCAATGGCGCTATTTTGGATGCTGTCGGGTTGGCAGCATGCCGCTGCTTTGTTGATTCCGGCAGGGTTGTTTGCGCTGAGTAATGGGGTGGTCATTCCAAACTTGACTGCCATGGCGTTGAGTGTGAACACCCGTGTCGCGGGCACGGCGTCAGGGCTCACTGGTATGGCGCAGTTGGCGGTCGGTGTTGGATTTTCTGCATTGCTCGGCGGTATGTTGCAAGACACCGCGACACCGCTTTACAGTTTGATGACGGTGTCATTTTTGATTGCGCTTTTGGGTTTGCCAGGTTGGATTGCGACTGAGCGAGTCGTGCCCAGCCGCAGCAAAGCCTAAGGTGCTTCAAATCCTACTTTGGCATGGCTACCATCGCAGTAGGGCTTGTTTTTCGAGTGGCCGCAGCGACACAAGAATGTCTTGGTGACTTTGTTGGTGGTCGCGCCGGTGCCGCTCACCACTTCTAGATTTCCCTCAATATTGAGCGGGCCATTGGGCAATGGCTTTACTTTTACCACGCCGTCTCGGCTCTCGAGGGTTTGGAATTCTTGGACTGAGGGTTCGCCTGAGGCTTCGAATCCAGCGGCATGATGACTGCCATCGCAATAGGGTTTGTTTTTGGACTGACCACAGCGACAGAGTGTGGCGCGAACACTTCCTGTGGCGCCAGCAATGTCGAGTTCGCCTTCGATGGCCAAGGGGCCGTTTTCGCGAACACGTACCGTGTTGACGATCGGCGGTGTATCAGTGTCTGCATTGTCACTGTTGCGAGTGACACGAATGGCACCAGATGGGCAGTTGTAGCCCAAGTGCATCACCACATCGGCAGGGGCAGCGTCGGGATGAATCCACTCCCCTTTGACATTGGGCACGAACACATCGGGGCGGCTCAAAACACAATTGCGTGAGTGAATACAACGACTGCCGTCAAAATGAATGGTGACCTCTTTGCCAACAATTTTTTCCATGAAATGCTCCGAAATTCTTTCGCTCATGATAGCGTTGCGATGCGATTTGGGGGCGAGGGCAATTGGCAACGGTGTGTTGCGCAATTGGCGTCGTCAGATTATTTGGCGAAGTAGCCTAATCTAAAGCCGCCCCAATGTCGACCGTTGACGAAGATGGGCGTGGAGACATCGTGCATGATTTCACCCGTGTCACGGGCGTAGGTTTGAATCAGTGTTTTGCCCGTGCCGCCACCGGCGCGCTTGCCGACACGGTCCGTGAAAATGCGCTTGGTCCGGTTTTGGTTGAGGTCTTTTTCGTAATCACCAGTCAGCGCTTGGCTAAATTTCAAGTTGTGGGTGGGGAAGTAGCCGTTGACGTCCACCGCCCCAGCGTAAGCCACATTGGGGTGTGACAGTAGCGGTTCTTGAATGGCGGGTAAGATTTTGTCGGTATATTGATCGTAGAGTGTGTGAAATTTCTGTGGATTGGTGCCGGCAATCGCTTGGTAATTATGATCGAACAAGGCGCTCTCGCTAATGTCGCCCTTAGCCAGCGCTGTCTCAAAAAGCTTGGCCACATCTTTGGCTGCTTTTTCGACCAAGTCTGCATAGTACTGATGATCGGCGGGGCGGTAGTGTTGCGTGACGCTTTGCTCTAAGTGCTCGGCCAACTCAGAAACCATATCGGTCTGCTGCCGTGCGGTCTGGGTTTGCTTGGCGATTTCAGACACGCTGCCGAGAATATTGCTGATCGAAGTGGCAATCATTTCACTTTCGACCGCTTGTTCGCCAATTGCATCGACAATCACGCCAACTTGCTCACTCGAGGTTTCGGCTTGGGTAGTCAGTTTGGCAAATATTTCATCGAATTCGTGCATTTCGCTGACGAGCTTCTCAATGGCAGTGGCCAGCCGCTGCATTTCCTCATTGGCCGAATGGCTACCCTTGCCAACCGAATCAATCTGCTGATTGATGTTCGAGGTGGCTGCCGCTGATTTCTCGGCCAGTGCCCGCACCTCGTTGGCCACCACGGCGAAGCCTTTGCCAGCTTCACCAGCTCTTGCCGCTTCAATTGACGCATTTAGCGCCAGAAGGTTGGTGCGTTTGGCGATGCCATCGATCGACGTCGACACCACATGAATTTCTTCGGACAGCGCATGCAAGCGGCCCATGGCGTTTGAAGTTCCCACTAGCCGTGTGCGCACTTCACCCAATCCGTCCATAATGCGTTGGATCGATTGACGGGCGTTGTCGGAGATGCCGCGTATTTCATTTGCGACAAAGGCGGTTTTTTCGGCTTTGTCATGAATATCGCTATTGCGTTGTGCTAAGGCATAACCGCTTTGGTTCACTTGCTCGGCGGCGTCTTTCTGGCGTTGAGTGGCTTTCTCAAGTTGGCCCAGAAATAGGGCGTTCCGCGCTTCGCCAATCGAGACATCGATAGCACTTCGCGCAAAGCTCTCAATGTCATTGCGTTTCAATTTGAATTCGTCGTTTCTGGTCGCAATGGCGTTTTGTGGGTTGCCTTGTTGAAGCGGCATGCGCTGGGCGACAATACTCATTGCAATTGCCCATGCCGCGAGCGCTAATCCGTGGGTGAAAGCGAGATCACTCAGTAGCATTAGGGCCACAGGCAGCGCAGCGCTGGTAGCAATCAGTAACAGACGTTTGGCGTTTAGTTCGAGCATGTTTCCCGTTCGCGGAGGACAGTTGCTCAAGTTGTAACGGTTGATTTTTGGAAAAGTGAAGCGGTTTGTGGGCCCCTTCACAGATTCAGGCGGTTATCGAATTACCGCAAAATCATTGATTCCAGCGCGTTTTAGGCGCATTCGGGCTTGTTCAAGTCGGTCGGCACTGAGATTTCCTAAAGACACGCGAATGAGATTGCGTCCGCCCGAGTTGATGGTGGTGAGGTTAGAGCGAAAGCCTAGCATCGCCAGTCTGGCGCGCATCGTTTCGGCGTGTTGACGGTTGGAATAAGCGCCGACTTGAATGGTGCCGGCGGCCACTGAGCGGTTGAGCTCGGCGGTATTAGATGGCGACTGCTGGCGTGCTGCGGCAGGTTGAACCACCACTTCTTTGGGTTTTTCAAAACGGGGTTTGGATTCGAGCAGCGCGCTGGCACCCAAGACATCGGGCACTTCCATGCCAACATCGACCTGTATCTCTGGCAACAATGAGTAGAATTCGTATTCCGGCTTGATGAGCTCAGGGGTCTCCACAACCTTCTCGTCCGGGGCGGAATCTGTCATGTAATATGGCATCATCGCACGGATGCCTGGGTTCTCGGGTGTCTGCTTGTTCAGGTAGTAAATCGACATCGGAAACAGCGCGACGATGGTCGCGGCAACGAGCATATTCCCGACATTACTTTGTTGTTTTTGTTGTGGTTTTTGGGCAGACATTAATTACATCGATTCAGGTGCAGATACGCCCACTAACTTTAGACCATTTGCCAGAACTTGCGCAGTTGCTTTTGCAATCAGTAAGCGGGCTTGGGTTAAGTCTGCATCGTCAACCAAGAAGTGGTTGATATTGTAATAGGCATGGAAGGCCTGCGAGAGTTCACGTAAGTAATTTGGGACAGGGTGAACATCGCGCTGCTTTGCCGCCGAATCGATGGCTTCTGGAAAGCGCGCCAATTGTTTTAATAGTTCCGCATCGGCGTCGGTGTCGAGCTTCTCAAGCTGTTGCAATGCCGCATCCGCATCAAATGCAACCCCACGGCTTTGTGCCTGACGGAAAATCGCACAGACGCGTGCATACGCATATTGGGCGTAGTACATGGGGTTGTCGCTAGAGCGCTGTACCGCTAAATCCATGTCGAAATCCATATGCTGATCTAGAGAGCGCATGGCGTAGAAATAGCGTGCAGCATCACTGCTGACTTCATCGCGTAGCTGCCGCAGGCTGTCGAATTGCCCTGAGCGGGTGGACATTTGCACTTTTTCGCCGTTTCTAAATAGCACGGCAAATTGCACCAAACGGAATTCAACATTGTCGGCAGGGAAGCCAAAGGCCAATGCCAGTGCCTTCATACGGGGTACATAGCCATGATGGTCCGCACCAAACAGATACAGCAAGTGCTCAAATCCACGTTTAAATTTGTTGCGGATATAGGCAGCATCGGAGGCGAAATAGGTGGTCATGCCGTTGGCGCGACGCAAGGCGCGATCTTTTTCGTCGCCAAACTCGGTCGATTTAAACCAGAGGACGCCGTCTTGGGTGTAGGTGTGGCCGTTGGCGGTAAGTTCTTCGAGGGCGTCATCGATTTCGCCGCTATCAAACAGGCTGCGCTCGCTAAACCAGTTGTCGTAAGTCACACCAAATTCGGCAAGGTCATTGCGAATATCATCCAAAATGACATTAAGAATTTTGTCGAACACATAGCGATAGTTGCGCTCACCGAGAAGCGCTTTGGCATTGGCGATCAAGCCGTCGATATGGGCTTCTTTATCACCGCCTGCAGGTGCATCAGTTGGGACGCCGAGAAAGATCTCGTCGACCGTTTTGACCAGTGTGTCGCCGCGTTCTGATTTGATTTCTGCGGCTGTCTCGCGGATGTAGTCGCCTTGATAGCCATTGCTTGGGAATGGCAAGCTGGCGTCGAAGGACTCGATATAGCGCAACCAGGTGCTGGTGGCGAGGATGTCCATCTGGCGCCCTGCGTCGTTGACGTAGTATTCGCGATAGACGTTATAGCCTGCAAAATCCAAGATGTTGCCCAGAGATGCGCCAGCGGCCGCACCACGTCCGTGGCCCACATGTAATGGTCCGGTTGGGTTGGCGGAGACAAATTCGAGTTGCACATATTGGTTGTTGCCCAATTGCGTGCGCCCGTAGTTCTCGCCTGCGCTCAAAATGGTGTTGAGCACTTTGGTGGCTGCGTTTTTGGCTAGGCGAAAGTTGATAAAACCGGGGCCTGCGATTTCAACGCCATCGACGCTGGGATCATTCGGTAGCGCGGCGAGCAGTTTTTCCGCCAGTTGGCGCGGTGGCATTTTGGCCGCCTTGGCCAACACCATGGCCGCGTTGGACGCGAAATCGCCGTGTGAAGGATCTTTGGTTCGGGTGACAACAGCGGATTCTGGCAGCCCGGGCTCACTGAGGACGCCGTCTGCATGAAGAGTTTGCGCTGCTGTGTTGAGAAGGGATTGAATTAGATCTTTCACTGACGTATCGCCGAACCAAACAAACCGTATAGTGTAGCGAACTAAATCAGCTCATAGGGATCGACATCGATGTGCCAGCGGACTTTTTTTGCTTCTTTCCAATGATCTAGTGCGCTTTCTGCATAGCGTAGGGTTTTGTGCAGTGGGTTGGGCGTGTCGCTAAGCAAAAGAATTTGCCCGCGAAACCGCCCCTGACGGCGCCACATCAGCGATGGCGCTGGGCCAAGAATGTCGACAGACTCAGAATGCGCTTCGAGGTAATGCGCCAAGGTATCCAGTACGCCCAAAGCGGCTTTGGCATCGGTGCTTTCAGTGCGAATGGCCGCCATGCGGCGATAGGGTGGGAAGCCAACGATTTTGCGCTCCTCAAGCAGCGTTTGGCTAGCGCCTTGGTAACCTCGGTGGATGAGGTCCCGCAGCAGTGAATGGTCTGGCGTTCGGGTTTGAATTAGCACGCGGCCCTTGGTGAGCGATCGTCCAGCGCGCCCCGCGACTTGAGTAAGGGTTTGCGCTAGCTCTTCTGCGGCGCGCAGATTTTGGCTTAGCAAGCTTTGGTCGGCGTCGATTACGACAACGGTACTGAGTTTGGCGAAGTCGTGCCCTTTGGCCAGCATTTGGGTGCCCACCAAGATCATTGGATCGCCGGTTTGCGCTTGCGCCAGCAGGGCTTTGAGCTTGTTATTGGTGCTGGCGCTGTCGCGATCGATACGCACCACGGGCACTTGATCGAAAACGCTGCTCAACTCTTCACTAATGCGCTCGGTGCCGTGTCCCAAGAGACGCACGTCCACCGATTGGCAACTGGGACACTGGGTGGGCAATGGTTGTTCGTGGCTGCAATGATGGCATTTGAGCCGATTGGCGCGGTGATGCACCGTCATGCGTGCGTCGCAGCGATGACAGCCAACGACGTGACCACAGGTTTCGCAGTAGTAAGTGGGTGCGTAGCCGCGCCGATTGATAAAAATCAGGCACTGCTCATCGTTGGCGAGTGAGCGGCGAATCGCTTCGATGGACAGAGGCGAGAGCCCGGCGATCGGCGTGATGGGGCGCATATCGACCAGTTGCATGGATGGCATCGCCGAGCCGGTGGCGCGTTCGGTCATGCGCAGATGTTGGTATTGGCCTTGCGACGCTTGTTGCAGCGTTTCGAGTGATGGCGTCGCGCTACCGAGCACAACCGGTATTTTTAAGGCTTGCGCACGTAGAATGGCCATGGTTTTGGCGGAGTAGCGTAACCCGTCTTGCTGCTTGTAAGCGGAGTCGTGTTCTTCATCGATGACGATGGCACCCAGCTCTGGCAGTTCGGCAAAGACGGATGATCGCGTGCCGACCAATAGCCTGGCCTCGCCTTGCTTCGCGGCGCGCCAATGGCGCAGTCGCTCGGCATCGGTCATGCCTGAATGTTGCCAAGCGACCTTCACGCCCAATGCTTTTTGGAGTCGATCGTAAGTTTGTGGCGTCAGGCTGATCTCCGGCACCAGTAATAGGGTTTGTTTGCCCTGTTGGATGATGCGTTGCAACCACTCAATATAAACCCGTGTTTTGCCTGAGCCAGTTACCCCTTCGAGTAAATGCACCGCAAATTGATCGCCATTGGTTAGTGCTGCCAAGACGCTTTGCTGTTCGTTTGTTAGCGGTGGCGATGGTTCGACGGCTGGCGCTTCGGTGAGGTAGGTTTTTGCGCGTTGTTCGAATGGCTCGATGCACTGATTTTTGATGAGTTGGCGAACGATGGCTTTGTCTGCCTCATCAATCGCGAGCTTGGCTGTGATCTTTGCGTAGACTTCACACTGGCGCTTCGCACGCTGGGCAGGCACCTCAAGCGGTCGATAGTCAATTTCAGACTGCCAAAGTGTTTGCTTGGCGTCGCGCAGGGCCACTGGCAACGCTGACTGCACCACTTCGCCAATGGGGGCGTGGACGTAATCCGCGAGTCGAGCGATTGCGTGTAGCTGAGTCGGGCTTAGGGCGGGTTCTTCGTCGAGTGGCTGTGCGAGCTTGAGTTCGTCATATTCAGAGTCGTCTGCATGGGCGAGCACCACGCCGACACACTGTCGTCGACCCAATGGCACCAAAACGCGCGTGCCGATTGCGATTGGCGCATTGGCCGCGTAATCGAGCAATTGGCGTAAGGGGGCAGGGACCGCGACTTTGACGATCTGTTGAGACGTAGACATGAGGTTATTTTGAGGGCTTTTTGATTTTTTACTACCCAAATTCAAGACAGTATTTCAGATTGCCACTCGCTTCACTCTGGATAAATGCGCACGTGGCCCCAATAATGGCGAGTTAGCATCAGAAAAACGCAACGGCATGAAATACATCGGTGAAAAAGATTTTAGGCACGGGCAGCGTGACCGTGCAGGGGTGTTGCTTGTGAACTTGGGCACGCCAAACTCAACAGAGGTCGCAGACGTGCGTCGGTATTTGGCGGAATTTTTGTCTGATCCTCGCATTGTCGAAGCGCCTCGCTTGCTATGGAAGGCCGTGTTGCACGGCATCATCCTGCGCACTCGCCCTAGAAAGTCGGCCGAAGCCTATAAAGAGGTGTGGACTGACGAGGGGTCGCCGTTGTTGCTGGAGTCACAAAAGATTACACAAGCTGTGGCTGCGCATTTTGAGGGCCACGATATCGAGTTTGGGCTGGCGATGCGTTATGGCGATCCATCAGTGCCTTCGATGATGGAAAAAATGCGCCAAGCCGGTGTGCGCCGCTTGTTGGTATTACCGATGTACCCGCAGTACTCCGCCACCACCAGCGGGTCGGTGATGGATGCGATTTATGCCAACCTATTAAAGCGTCGCTGGATGCCGGAGTTGCGCACCATCAACCAGTTTTTTGATCAAGACAGCTACATCGAAGCCTTGGCCGCCAGTGTCCGTGAAAGTTGGGAAACCAATGGTCGCGGTCAAAAATTGGTGTTGTCCTACCACGGTGTACCCAAGCGATATCTGGTCAATGGCGATCCCTACCATTGTCAGTGCCACAAAACATCGCGGCTGTTGGCTGACAAACTGGGCATTTCAAGCGATGACTATATGACGGTTTTCCAAAGCCGCTTTGGACGCGAGGAATGGCTGCAGCCCTA
>JABXHR010000042.1 GCA_013373515.1 Gammaproteobacteria bacterium
AAATCGACAAATCGTTTGTGACGTCTATCGAGCGTCAACATGAAAATGCCGCGATTGTGTCGGCGGTGCATCAATTGGCCCGGTCGTTGTCAATCGACTGTGTTGCCGAGGGCGTCGAAACGCAGGCAGAGCTGCAAGTGCTTACTGAGATGGGTATCGAGCACTTCCAAGGCTTCCTATTTGGACACCCTGAGCCCGCCGCGACATGGCTCGAAAACCACCAAACAACAATAAAACACCATAAGGAGTTGACATGAAAATAAAGCACTGCCTTGCATCAATATTGATCATGGTTGGCGCATCATCGCCCGCCTTGTCGCAGCCCATCGAGCTGTTGCATTACTGGATTTCGCCAGGCGAAAACGCAGCAGTGGAGACCATCGGTAAGGCGGTTGAGCGGCAAGGGTTTGAATGGGCCAATAGCGGCAGTTCAGACTACCTAACCATGCGCCGCGATGCCATCTCTCGCGCGACGACCGGTGTCTCGCCCACAGCGATTTTGATGCAAGGCGGTGAGGATCTACGCCACACGGCAAAACTTGGCATCATGCATCCGTTGAGTCAGCAGGCGATGCAAGGGGATTGGTCGGAGGTATTGCACCCCGTTGCATTGGATGCGGTGACGGTAGATGGTCAGGTCATTGCAATCCCCTTCACAATCCACAATGAAAACTGGGTCTGGTATGACGCGAATATCTATCGCCAGTTAGGGTTGTCGCTTCCAAATTCGTGGCAAGAATTTGTCGAGCAGGCACCGGCCATTGAACAGGCCGGCTTTGTGCCGCTGTCTGTCGGGGAAGCCGACTGGGTGATTCGAATTCTATTTACATCAATTGTCGCGGGTGTGGGCGGCAAACCGCTGCATGAGGCGCTATATGTCGATGCCGAGCCGAGCGTGGTGGACAATCCCAAGATGCAAGAGGCAATCGAGGTATTTGCAGCATTGAGAGCCCATGGGCCAAAGCCCGGAGATGCAAAGACATGGTTGGATGCTATCAACCTCGTTATCGAAGGTAAGGCTGCCGCAAATGTGATGGGCGACTGGGCCAAGGGTGAGTTTATCAGCCACGCCAAAATGCCGGAGGTTGATTACTTTTGTCGGCCATCGCCCGGTGCACAGGATTTATTTATTGCGGGCGTCGATGCCTTTGCACTCCCAATTAGCGCCAAGGGGCCGTTGACGGTTGAGCAATCGGTGTTCTTGGAGATTGCCATGAATCCCGAGGTGCAAACCGAGTTTGCGCTGCTCAAAGGGTCGATTCCCGCAATCAATCTGGCGCATCCGGAAAACCTAGACTTTTGCGGCAAGCTTTCTTTCCCGATGCTGCAATCGGAGGCGTCTACGGTCATCATTTCGCGAGAAACCACGCCCGAGAAAACGCATCTGGCCATTCAAAATGCGCTGGGTGATTTTTGGCGGAACAGTACGCAAGAGCCCGACACGCTCAAGGCGTCGCTTCGCGAAATCCTCACGCCTTAGACGTGCTCAGTTAGCGCTGTACTCAAGTCCAAAGACATTGCCTGAGCTAAATCTTGCTCAGGCAGCATAAAGTGAAAGCCCTGAAACAACTGCACGCCTCGCTCGGCGAACCAGTTCGCTTGATCGATTTGCTCAATGCCCTCTGCGATAACGGGTAGCGCCAAGTCTTGGCAGAGGGTGAGAATCGTCTGGCAGACTTGATTTTTGGCGGGGTTGCCTTCGTGGATGGCTTGGGCAAACGACATGTCTAACTTGAGATGGTCAATATTCAACTCGGTGAGTTTCGAGAAAGAACTGAATCCAACGCCAAAATCGTCAAGTGCAATTTTAAATCCCGCCTGCTGCATCTTCTCCAGCGTTTTTTGGCTGCTGTGTAGATCCCGGAATGCGAGGTGCTCAGTAACTTCAAGGTGAACCTGTGAGTGCCGAATGTTGTGTTTTTCACAGAGTGCGGTCAGCTTATCGGCGAGCGAGGCATCATCGGTAAGACGTTCGGGCAGATTAATTGAAATAAATTGCTCGGGTGTGCGCTTGATATTGGCAAACTCCTCAAGGGCCAACTCAATGATGGTCATGCCGACTTGACGCCCATAGATTCTGGATTCGAGAAGATTGGTGAGTTTGCCGGGTAAGATGATTTGGTCTTGATCCCGGTACCAACGCAGAAGCGCTTCGCAGCCTACCACCGCCTTGGTTTGGACGTTGACGATTGGCTGCCAGTGCAGACGCAGCTCATTGTTGACAATAGCGCGGCCAAAATCGTTGCTTAAATTGCGGCGTTGTTTGGTTTCGTCACCAAGGGTTTTGCTGTAGCGAATATACACAGGATTTTGAGGACTTTGTGCCTCGAAGAAAGCAATCTCCACTGCCTGTAACAGTGCCTGTATCGTCACCCCATCATCGGGGTAAGCGCAGTACCCGAACGAGGCACCCAGCGATACCTGATGGCCGTCAATTTTAAAGTTATGGTTTAAGTAATCGCTTAGTACGTGCAGCAATTTTCGGATGGCGGCTTCGCTGTGCGGCTGAAGCAGAATAAAAAACTTGCCGGCATCCCAGCTAAACAGCTTGCAATCGTCTTCTAGGATGAGCTGGATATCGTAGGCGATTTGTTGCAGTACCCGATCACGTACCGCGAGGCCTTGATCGTTGTAGATCGATTCGAAGCTGTCAGGAGCCCAAAGCAGTAAACCGCAGCTGCCAGCTTGGATTGCCGAGTAAAGGCTTTGCTCCAACGCGGTTCGATTGGGCAGCCCTGTTAGGCGGTCAGAGAATTGCGTGTGATGCAGTTCGTCTAGCATCAATTTCCGATACTCAAGCTGCTCAAGTGCAATGCGGAAAAACTCTTGCTGTCCCGTTTGATCGAGCTGCGAGAAGCGCTCAAATAGTTGCGCATGATTAAACTGCCCACTAAACAGCTGGTGCTGCATATTGGAGCGATTCTCCAGCTGGCTTTCGCCATTTTGCGCACGTTTACTGAGCAGTACGTCAAGCCGCTCAGATTTAACCTGCTGACCGCCAAGTGCGTAAAGCTGCTGCAAATCCAGCAGCTGGCCGTTTGCGCGCTCTGTGCTGCCAAGTTGAATTTGCAACAATGCTGAGCAAAGGCAGTAGTGGCAGGCTTTGTTGGTTTCACCGCGGGCTTGCTTCAATAAATGAATGTTGTAGAGCAAGCTTGCGCGAGAAATCGAGGGCACACGTGATGACCGTCGATAAATGGCCTGTGACGCTTTTAGCAAGGCCTCTGCTTGCGCATAGTCAAGATCGACGAGTGCCGTATCGGCAGCATTGTTGAGCGCAATCATGGCAATATTGGTTAGGCCATGTGCTTGTGCATAATTCGCCAAATCTCGGTAGCGTCGAATTTGCTCGGTGGGCGATTGGAAGTTGTCGCAGATCAAGAGCTCAGCGATCACGCCCCAGCAATACTGGACATGTTTTTTTTCGTTGAATAGCAGTGCTGTAGAACTGCGGATGGTTTTGACGGTCGTTGCCAGTGGCTCGTCCAAATGCACCGAACGGCCCAATTTAATGGCAAGTTCTGCCTGCGCTGCGGCGTCGCCGTACTTGGCGATGGCACTTTCGCCCATTGCCCGTAACGCCTGTGTATCGGGTTGGTCGGAAAAGCGCATCACACCACTAATAAATTGATTAGTGGCATCGACCAGCCAACGCGATCGATCTGCGTCATCCTTGGCCAGTGCACACATCGCATGAAACAGTGCACGCGAAGGCTGACCGATCTGATGAAAAGCGACACTGAGTCTTGAATGCTGTTTGGCACTCAATCGCTCACGATGGGTCAGCGTCTCTATCAACGAAAGCTGGGCTTCGTCGTCTCCGTCGCGTTGCGTAACTTCCGTGTCGTGCGACT
The DNA here is from genome assembly GCA_013373515.1 of Gammaproteobacteria bacterium. Taxonomy (GTDB): domain Bacteria; phylum Pseudomonadota; class Gammaproteobacteria; order JABXHR01; family JABXHR01; genus JABXHR01. The sequence goes on from JABXHR010000042.1 coordinate 3,855, forward strand.
TGAAAGGGCTCATTGTCGTCTCAGTGTATGAGTGGTTTCGGACGCAGTCATAAATGATGGTGCCAAGTCATCCTACATGTAGTTTGTGGTCGGAAAGTGGCCGAATTTCATATTGTATTAGTGTTTAAACAGTGAGTGTATCAGTTACCTCACTTGGGTGAGCGCTGTCACTAAGGGGTGGGCTCTTGGCTCATGATATTATGCGGCGCGTCAGCATGGCGAAAGGATGTTGAGAGAAATCGCATGATCACAATTTAAGGTCAAAACACGCTGTGCTCGAAGGTAAGCTGGTAGCGTGATTTTGAACCGTCGATGCTTACCGTGATTGGGCTATTTGTTTTGATTCATGGTCTTTTTGCGCTCGCATCAGAAGAATCGATCTTTGAATATATTCGAGACATAGATGGTTTGTATCTCGTGTTTGTGCCCATTTATCGCATAAGCAATAAGCCGATTATGTATATATGATGAGGCGACCTTCATGTCTTACGGCGTTGCAGCACCGTCCGCCATTGATGGCGTTGCGATGATCGAACTATCGACAGACTAAGAAATAAAGCTCAGCGGCTTTCCAAACGATTGGGCATGGTGGGGCAAACTCAGCATTGTGCAAGCGGGGCGACGCGTCGAGGTGCTGGGTGCTTATTTTTCGCGGCAACGGGTATCCTGCTTGCTCATAATGCTTAAAAATGACTGATGCCAAAAAAGGGAAAACCAATGCTCGCTCTAACTGAGTTAGACACGCCGCAGCCGGTGATTGATCGGCAAATCATGCGTGCGAACATCGCAGCAATGCAAGCGCTGTGCAATCAGCATCACATCGCCAATACCCCGCACTTTAAAACCCACAAATCTGTCGAGTTGGCCAAGTTGCAATTGGCAGCCGGTGCAACGGCATTGTGCTGTCAAACCCTCAGCGAAGCTGAAGTCATTGCCCATGAGATCGGCTGCGATGTCATCATCTGCCACCAGTTGCTGGGGGCGGCCAAGATCGAGCGCCTTCGCCAAGTCGCCAGCATGGTCAACTTAACGATGATTTGCGATAACGCAGTAGTGGCTAAGTATTTGTCTGAGTGTTTCGCAGCGCTTTCAACTCCGGTTGACATCTTGGTGGAGTGCGATACCGGCATGGCCCGCTCAGGCGTGGTCGCGCCGCAAACGGCGGCCAGCCTTGCAAAATACATATCCACTCTGCCGGGACTGAACTTCGCGGGGCTATTGCTCTACCCGCCGGATGATCAAATCGAACGAGCACAAGCGTTTCTCGACCAAGCGCGACAGCTGATCGAAGCAGAGGGGTTGTCGATCGCGCGAATCTCCAACGGCGGCACACCGGGACTGCCCAATATCGGCATACTAGGCGAAACCGAATACCGGGCAGGCACCAATATCTTCCACGACCGTATGCAAATGGGCAAAGGCGTGGCGACCGATGCCGATTGCGCACTGACGATATACACCACATTGGTCAGCAGTGCAGAGCCCGGCAGAGGCATACTCGATGCAGGCTCAAAAACCCTCACCAGTGATTTGACGCTGTTTGATGATTTTGGCTATCTGCCAGATTACCCAAACGCCCGAATCTATAAGCTTGCCGAGGAACATGGTTTTTTGGATTTCAGTCAGTGCGAGCATAAACCACAGATCGGCGAAATCATTAGGGTGATTCCCAACCATGTCTGTCCGGTCGTGAATCTGCAGGACGAGATATTGAGTGTTGAAGATGGCACTTGGGCCGCGCCGGTGAGGGTGGATGCACGCGGTAGGCGGCGTTAGCGTTTGTCTTGAGGGTGTTTATTATACTGCTGGTCTGATGATGGACTGCATCTTGAGACGCTGGTGTTGATTTAGCTTGGCTCTCTGGTCCTGGCAGGCTGAATTGGGCACCCTTATCGATACCGCTAAATTCAAATACAGAAGTGTCAATTTATCGAGGGTTTTGTATGATGTGAGGAGAGGTGTGTCGGAATTATTACCGATTCGTAATATTCTGACTATCGCAGAAAATATCTTGGTAAATCCTTTAAGAGCTAAGCGTGGTATGGTTTTTACAAGATCAACGTTCCCAAGATTAACGGAATCCGTATATCAAGAGATTAACGGACGGCGTTCCGTTAATTTGGGCTGTTAAGTGGGCACTATGGATATAGCTAAGAATATGATCATATTTATGCTCCCTAGTATTGGGCTATCGTTGACGTGGTTTTTATTCAGAAAGTACTTTTATTCAAAGTTGGAGATAACTATTTATTGTGTTTTTTTACTGATTTCGGCTGGCATCGTATTTTTCAGCTCAGTTAGTACAATGATCACTTTCACCACGAATGACTGCTGTGTTTATATGCCGATATATCAAAGTGCCATCAGCTCGATAGCCCAAGTAGCGATAATAGTTATTAGTGTTTCATTTGTACGTGCACTTAACAAGTCAGTCCAGCCGACTGCTAGCGCAGCAGCTGACTGAAGCGTTACAAGGCACCTAAGGAAATGGAATTGTGCAAGAGCTGGATATAGATGAAAAAGAAAGAAGGGCGAAGTTAGTAGTAGAAGACTACGACGGAATCGTTCCATATTGCGAAGCCTTTTATATTCACTCAATTATGTATTCTGCGGGCAGATGCCTAGAGTCGTTTGATAGATACCGTCAACTAAAGAATGACGAGATAAGCCCTGAATATCTTATATGTATAGTTCAAGAAGCTGTTGGTCATGCTGCCGCACTGTCTAGGTATTTTTGGCCATCCCCAGGTGGAAAAAAGAAAGAGCCTAACCAGAGGAGCTTGAAAGAGAATCGAGGTGAAAAATTGTGCAAGAGCTTCGGCTTAGATAAAGAATCAGCTCTCTATAATCGGGATCTACGAAACGCATGGGAGCATTTCGACGAAAGGCTGGATCAATACCTCTTACAAAATGATGCAGGCTATTTCTTCCCCAGTTGTATTGTTGATAGCCATACACTGGCTGATGACCCGGTAGGCCACATATTCAAGCTGCTAGACCCCGAAGCGGAGTGCTTGGTTTTAATGGGTAAGAAGTACTTCTTTATACCTATATATGAGGAAGTACTACGCATATTTAATAAAGCTAGGGAAGCAGACGGTAAGGGGGCGCGGTTGAATGCTGAGAGTCCAGCCTTGTAACAAGCAACTGCAGCGGATCAATTTACGCTGCGCTTCAATTGCCCACTGAGTTGGGCGTTATGTGGCAGGAGAGAAAATATGACCCCGGCAGCAGTTCTTATTTATGTACCTAATGTAGAACATGGGTTAAGTTGGTATCAAAAAGCCTTTTCTGACGCGAAGCCCGTTTATCACTCAGATTTAGATTTTACAGTGTTAGACCTTAATGGCTTTTCTATTGAAATAGTGCAAGCGGATGAAAAGGTGGGCTCTGGTAAAAATGGTACTGTTCTTTATTGGTCGGTAAACGATTTATCCAAGTCATTAGCGTGCTTTGAGGCTCTTGGCGCAAAGCTATACAGAGGCCCAATGGAAATAGAAAATGGGCTTTCAATGTGTCAAGTAGAAGACCCATTTGG
>JABXHR010000202.1 GCA_013373515.1 Gammaproteobacteria bacterium
GCCATGGGCAAGAACGTCACTTGGCAGCATCTACGCGTGTTTGTACTGGGCTCTGCTGTCATCGGGCTGGCAGGAGCGATGCTCACCACACTCGATGGGCAATTTAGCCCGGTGTCCTATCAACCGCTGCGCTTCACCTTTTTAATCTGGGTGATGGTCATCATCGGCGGCTCGGGCAACAACTGGGGTGCAGTGTTAGGCGGTTTCTTTATCTGGTTTTTCTGGATTGAGGCTGAGCCGATCGGCTTGTGGTTAATCGATACACTCACGTCGGGCATGCCTGCAGACCATTGGCTGCGCCTGCACCTAATGGACAGTGCCGCACATATGCGTTTGATGACGGTTGGACTCGTGTTATTGCTCACCCTACGATTTGCGCCGCAAGGGTTAATACCAGAACGACGCTAAACCAAGCGGGACCATACTGGTCCCGTCTTTGGCGGCCGTTAAGCTAATCAAAGCCAATACCACTTGATCTAAGTGTTGTTTCAAAAATCGCTCAAAACCTAGAATATTTCCTAGAAGAAACCTTCTAACTCCCTATCAATCCTCAATTGTTAATTTTTAGTTTCTAAAAAAATACCTATTTTCAATTAATACCAGTATCTCAATTGTAAATTTCAATCTTAATACCGCTTAGATACCAACGTTAGGCTTCAACGCTTTGTCGTACCCCGCCATGATTAAGCAAAACCTCAAACCATAAAAACTTTAATTTCCGGTGTGAACTTTGTCACACAAGCGCCGATTGCTTCGATTACATCCAGCAAGGGAATTGACGATGAGGGCGTTTTGCCAAGGACAAGTTTTGGCGGCATTGATTTTGACCAGTGTCGGCTGCGGCGGTGGCGGCGGTGGCACAACTGGGGGACAAATATCATCACCGGTGCCCAGCACCAATAATCCCAACACGGTACAAACCAATCAACCCGGCAACACATTACCCAGCCCTGCCCCGACACAGGCAGATGATATTGAAATTTTCAAATTAATCGGTGATGTGCAGCTCAGCGGCGAAGAGGCACCATTGCCGGAGGAACTTCCACTTGCGCGTGATATTTTTGTCGAGCACCTGGATCTGACCCGCTCTGAGCAAGCCAATAGCTTGATGACCAACGCGTTGAGCGCAGAATCGCCAGTGCTCATCGAATCGATCATTGCCGAAGTGAGCGCTGCGGGCGAACGGTGGAAAACCACCGCCGAAGCCTTGAAATCACGGACCTATGTGGCGATTGAGTCCATCGACTGCTTTTTCTGCGATTACTTTCTCGAATACCGCACCATCGTCATTGCCAACAACAAAATCGAGCTAATTGTCGAAGAGCGTGCGGGCATCGACGAAGCCGGTCAACTGACTTACTCACGCCACATTGACCGCCCAAATAACACATCATTCGGTGGCGATCTCTTTGAGCGCTGTAGCGCACTGTTGCTTGAACCGAGCAACTATGCCAACCGGCCTGAATATCAAGCAAACGCCTTCGGCACCAAGTCAATCACCACACCCGACATTGTCAAAGTTCGGCTGACACAGTCGGGATTTATTTCCATTTGCCAACGTGAGTCCAGTGGTCTGCTGGACGACAACATCACAGGCTTTGCCATTTTGGAATGGCTCCTGCCGTAAACAAGGACGATTCACCATGTTTAAAACGCTAACCATAAAGACCTTAATCGCAGCAGCCCTTACTGCCCAAGTTGGCCATGCACAAGTCGCCAATATCATGCCCGATCCGACCTATGCAGAATGGGCGAGCAGTTTGAACCCGGACTCAGTTGAAACCGCTTATATCAGCAATGCCGATGGGCAATTGGTCGAAGTGAAGTATGCCCAAGTCGGTGAAGACTCACTGCTGCAAGGCGACATTCTCATTGACAGCTCGACCAAAAATGGACGGACAGCTTTGGTGTTTGATTCACGTCATTGGACCAGCGGCACGATCCCCTTTTACTTTGATAGCGCGGTACCGGGGAGCGTCAAAGATAACTTTCGCAAGGCCACTCAGAATTGGGCCAATGCCACTGGGCTGGTCTTCGAAGAGCTCTCCGCGAAAAGCGGCGACTACCTGCACGTGCAACCGGGCAATGGCTGCGCGTCATATGTGGGCAAACAAGGCGGCGGCCAAACGCTACGCCTCTCCAGCCAATGCTCCGTCGGCAATATCATTCACGAAATCGGGCATGCACTGGGATTGTTCCATCACCATACGCGCAGTGACCGATCTGGCTACGTCAAAATCAATTTTGCTAAGGTTCGTTCGGGCTATTCCCACAATTTTGAAGTGGTGAATCTCACAGGCACTAAAGACATCGGGCGCTACGACTACGGCTCGATCATGCACTACAACGCCTATGCCTTCTCCGATGGCACTGGCCCGACGATAGAAGTCCTCGGCAGCGGGAATATTGGACAACGCAGTGCGCTGAGTACCAGTGATATTGAGGCGATTCGCGCGTTGTATGCCACCGATATCAAAGTCGAAACCGGCATTGACAGCAGCACCATTAATACCGGAGACGACACCGCATTCTGGGTGCGTATGAGCAATACATCAAGTTATGGCGCCAATGGTCTATCCATCGAAATGGAACTGCCCGATGGTGTGATGATCAAACAATTTGGCGATGCCAGCTTGACCTGTGAAGACCTCAGCTTCTCGCGATGTTACTTCCCAGCACTGCGTCCAGGACAGACGGTAAAAATTACCGGCACCCTTGTGGCTACCCACCCGAGCAACCAGCAAATCGCTGTCAATGTGGTACCAGACAACCGCGACTACGAAACCCTAAACAACGACAGCACCATCGCCTTCGAGGCCCGCGGCGCGGTTGTCACAGACGTTGAACCTGTCACGCAAGCCATTAATAACATCGCTGGGAAACCTGTCTCTATGGATACTGGAAAAACCTCAAACAACTTTGCCTCATCAACCAGTGCCGCCACCCAAAGCAATGATGCCGGTGGAGGTGGTGCGATCAGCACACTCTATGCATTGATCCTCTTGAGCCTTAAGCGCAGTCGCGGACACAGCCCGGGACGCAGTCGCGGACACAGTCCGGGACGCAGTCGCGGACGCAAGCTTGCGGCAGCCGTTCTGGTGGCCAGTGCGTTGGCGAGCTGCCAATCGGGTGATGACAATCAAGTGCTGGCCGTTAACACCCAATCGAATTTACCCGCACCAGGTAGCACGGGAACACTCTCCGACGATATTGAAGGCAGCAACACATCCCAAAGCGCCTTACCCAGCACCCCTTTGGGCAGCATCATCGATGAAACCGAACTCAACGATGCCTACGTGCCCCTGCACTCCCCTCTAGCGCTGAGTGAAGATGCACAAGTGAGGGTGCAGCAACTCACAGCTGCTGGCTGGCAGACACTGGATGGCGCCAGTGCCACGGTCGCAGACAATCGACTGCGTCTGACGGGACTCCCAACTGATCCCGACGTGATCATCCGTCTGTCGGTGAATCAAAACGGGCAGAAGCTCGGCAAAGTTGCTCCAGTCGAGAACTTGACCGATCGAGTCGCCATCTTCCCTGTGGAAGTGGCGCTATATCTGAATACCTTATGGCAGGCGCAAAGCGGCGGATTCCGTGAATACGATATTCTCAGCAGTCTTGACCATGCGGCACAGCGGCTGCTCCGCAAAGAGACCAACGCAGATGGTGTCATTTCACGCCATGATATCTTTGCCATCGACGGCGCATACAACATCAACCAAGTGCTGCGCGAGCCAGCAGCGTTCACCACATTTACGGAAGATTTGGCAGCTGCCAAGCCCATGACCGCAAGCCTAGGGCATGTCTTAAAAAGCCATTACGACGCCCTGACCACCGAATTCTATCCGGTGCATATCGATGTCAACGGCGACAAGCTGTTTGTGGCCAGCAACGCCTATCGCCTAACCACCATTCAATCAGACCCAATTTTAGGCATGTATATCGTGGCGGATCACGATGGCTTTGACGGCGACGCCAAATCGACGCACACCAATATGCATGCGAATGACGGGCATTTGTTCGGCTTCTCGGCCACCGCTGATGCTGTCTTGTATGCCTTTACTGAAACCGGCACGCTGGAACAAAAAGCCACATTGGCCAACCCTCTGACCACCGATCCAACACTTGAGGCCACCGACTTTCAGATCTCGGACGGACTCTGGTACAACGATCATTTGTATGTGACCGACAATCGACGCCTCTATGTCTTTGCGCTTGTTGGCGACACCCTCAGCCAAGTGGGCGACAGCATCGATGTGGGCCGCGGGATTTACAATCTCACGCTCAGTGATGGCCAATTGTTTGTCTCTAGCTTGTTCACAGGCACCGCCAGCTACGACTTAAGCAGCATTAGCCCAGTCAAAATCAGCGACGTCTACACCCATTTGGATAGCAACATTAGCGCCTCAGCAATTGACGTCGAAGGTGATTTTGTCGTGGTAGGCGACTACGGCAAAGGCCGCGCAGAATGGTTTAAACGCAGCGAGCAAAATGGTGATGTTGTGTGGCAAGCATGGGGAAGCTATGAGGATCACGACTATGGCGATGTACTCAACAGCGTCTCTGTCTACGAGAATCGCGCGGTGGTCTCGACATTCAACTATGACAGCTTTACCGGTTGGCTAACACTAATCGACCTTGAGAGCGGCCAAGTGCAGGCACGCCATCAAGTCGATAGCCTAATTTCAGATATCGAATTTGACCAAGGCTATGTCTATTACGCCGATTTCTATAACAAGGTGGTTCGCTTCCAGTTCGCCGACTTCCAATTGGCCAATAGCACCTCAAAATGGAATCCCAGCGGTCTGACCCAAAACATCCAAGTGAGCAGCATCCAGCAAAGCGGCGGCCAGCTGGTCGTGACCGGATCGGTGGATTATCGCGGCCAAACCTATGGCGCAATGGTGCCCATCAATATGCAGGCCCCAACGGCAAATGCACAGGAGACCCAATGGATGAATATCGTCCCGACGCAGGTGTCCACCGTGCCGCTCGATGGCGGTGACGCGACATTGTTTTTCAGTGGTAATTCATTGGCACTCGGTGCAAACGAGCAACCCACTGCTACCGACTTCGCGTTGCAAGCGGTATACAGGGTAGGAGAGCAATTTGTGTGGGTCAGCGAGTCAAACGGTGTATTCATCACATCGGAGCTCAGCCCACCAAATCGTCAGAGCACACCCGTGTTGAGCGACACACACATCGCTTTGTCGGCGATCGATGGGCAACGCCTCGCGATTGCAACCGACACCGAGGTAGCGCTGTATGACATCCAAGACAACGCTCTCAATTTGATTGGCCGCGTCGGTACTCGACTACCAGTTGATGGACTCGTGCTAGATGACGCGCGCATGGTGTTGCTGGACAGTACTCGTGGCGCACTGTTGTATTCGATCGCTGGCGGCGGCTTCAGCCTACAGGCAAACATTCCCCCCACCTTGTTTTTCGATGCGGCTGCGCTCCAAGGCAACCATCTAATCTTGGGCGACGAGAGCGGTGCGATTGCCTTCTATGATGTCGAGCGGCTCGATGCCCCCGCATTGAAAGGTTTTCAAGAGACCCCCGACCGCGTCAGCTACCTGACGATTATCGACAGCCAAGTGTACGCGGCGATCGATGGCTGGGGCGTCTACCAATTCCCACTCTACTAAGCCAAATGGGGCACTGCACGTTGCAATGCCCCCACACCACTAAGCCTCAATCAATCAAGGAACGATCAGGATGCGTTTAGGGACTTCACTAAAACTGGTGACGCTCGCCACACTGTTAGCTCAGAGCAATACCGCCGCCGCAAGCTTTGCCTGTGACGGGCGTGTTTACTTCACCAGCGCCAGTGGCATTCAAACCAAAATTAAAGAGATATTCACCGCTGATACTGGCGCACTCGAGATTCAAAAGGGCAATATTTTCAGCGGCACCCGCAGTTTTATCGATGCATTGGGTTATGACTTGCGCAATGGCTCGCTGATTGGCTGGGATACCGACATGCAGCAAATCGTTCGCATCCGTGGCGAAGGCGACGCTCAGATCGATGGCAATCTTGTCAAATATATGAGCACTGTCACCTATGGGTTTGCCGCGGGCGAGCTCCCATACCGCCACGACAAACGCGCGCCCAATCTCAGCTACACAGCCGGTGTGGCCGACGATCACGGTTATTACTATTTATTTGACGGCAACAGTCGCGACACCGAATACGAAACCAATGTTTATGCGGTCAATGTCGATTTCAGTTCGCCGGACGTTGGCAAGGTGTATATCGCCTTCTCGAATGTGCGCATGCTGACCGGCGACATGGTATTTAACAGCCCCAATTTGCGCATTTATGCACGCGGCACCCAAAACAACGACATCAAGTATCTCAACCTTGATACCAACGGCAATGGGGTTCGCGATTTTTTAGAGCCCGGCTATGACCCCGATCTCGCCACCCCGGCATTTGGTGGGCAAAGCTCACTCGAAGAACAATTCATTGTGATTGGCACCATCTCGGGCGACTTAAAAAATCAAGGCAAAGAAACCGTGGGCATGTGGTCCAATGCCTCGGGCACTCTCACCGCATTGACCGAAGATGGTCGGATTTACCGCATTGATCCCGACACACTGGTGTCCAAAGAAATGCCAACCAACGTCGACTTATCTACCTCAACCATGGAGCATGCAGATGCTGCCCGATGCGCTTACGAAGTCGGCTTTGAAAAAACGGCCATACCCGCACTCACACTGGCGCCAGATCAAATCGAGACCTTCGAATATCAAATCAAGATCACTAACCCCTATTCCCCAATTGTCAGTGGCTATAGCACGCCGACACGCGATGCCACAGGACGGCAAATTGCGTTTGACCCACTGGTGCTCAATCTCACAGACATGCTGCCCGAGAACGTCACAGTCATCGACCAGTCACTCAAAATTGATGGCTCTGGCACGCACAGCATATTGCAGCAAAGTGGCAGTCTGATTGATATTGAAAATCTATCGGTTGGCACAAATCGTCCGGTGACACTGACTTTTGATGCACAAATTCGTGCCGAGGACTTTATGCCAGCCAAGCAACAAGACGTTGCGCTGGACAACCAAGCCGTCGCCCTAGACATTAGCAACGGGCCCGACGATGGCATTTGGCTGCTCTCCGATGATCCCAGCACCAATCAGCTCAACGACGCCACGCGAACCCTGGTGTCCTTTGATTCCGATGGCGACGGTGACATTGATGCCATCGAAGATGCCAACCTCGACAGCGACAATAACCCTGCGACAAATCCTGGCCCCGACAGCGATGCTGATGGCGTGCCCGACTATCTCGACGCCCACACCCTCGACGCCTGTCAGCCCAGCTCGCTCGCCGACAACTGCGATGCCGATGGCGATGGTTTGGTCAACCAACAAGAGATCGATCTTGGCACCGATCCAAACAATCCCGATAGCGATGGTGACGGCGAACTTGACGGTGTAGAGCATCTCAGCGGCGATAGCGATGGCGACGGCATTATCGATGCGCTAGAGCCCAACAACCAAGATCAAGATAATGACGGCGTACCCGATGTTGCCGACCCGGACAACAACAATGCCTGTATCCCAAGTGAGACAGCGGGCCCCTGTGACAAAGACGGCGACGGTCTGGACTACTCCACTGAAACTCAACTTGGGACCAATCCCAATAAGACCGACAGCGATGGGGACGGCACCCCTGACGGTGACGAAGGCAGCGTCGACAGCGACAGCGACGGCCAGATTGACGCACTCGAATCGACCGAGCAAGATACAGATCATGATGGCGTCAATGACCAACTCGACCCAGACAACACCAATGCCTGCATCCCCAGCGCAACCGCCGCACCATGTGACAGCGATGGCGACGGCCTGAATTACTCACAAGAAATTGCTCTTGGCACCAATCCATACAGCACCGACTCCGATGGCGACGGTGTCGGTGACGCCACTGAGGCATTGACTGATACTGACATGGACGGCATCAACGATGCCGTTGAGTCCAACCTCCTAGACGCCGACGGCGATGGCGTGGTCGATCAGCAAGACCCAGACAATCAAAACGCCTGTCGTCCTGATGTTTATGCTGCCAGCTGCGATGCCGACGGTGACGGACTGTTTGGCCCGGCGGAACAAACGCTGGGTGCTGACCCAGAGCGCGCCGATACCGACGGCGATGGCATTGATGATTCGCAGGAGGGCAGCGCCGACAGCGATGGTGACGGCCTACTCGACATTCTGGAAAGTAACACGCTCGACCGCGACGGCGATGGTGTGCCCGATCAACAGGATCCCGACAACCAAGATATTTGCGTGCCATCGGCCCAAGTGCGAGGGTGTGACCAAGATGGAGACGGCCTTGATTACTTTACCGAATCTGCATTTGGTACCGACCCACTGAAAGCCGATACCGACGATGATGGCCTGAGTGATGCCGACGAAATTAACACCGATACCGACCAAGACGGCAACAACAATGCGCTGGAATCAAACGCCCTCGACAGTGATGGCGACGGTGTGGTCGATCAAGCAGACCCTTCAAACCTAAATGCCTGTATTCCTTCCGCGCAAGCAACAGGTTGTGACGAGGACGCTGACGGCCTTGACTATGCCGCAGAAACCACAGCAGGCACCGACCCTCAGATTGCAGATACTGACAAGGATGGTCAACCAGACGGCACGGACGCCGACCCGCTGGATGCCTGCCAACCTAGCCTCACCGCTGCACGCTGCGATCAAGATGGTGACGGGCTCGACTATGCCACGGAAATCGCCAATGGTACTGACCCCACTTTGACGGACACCGACGGCAACGGTATTGATGACTTTGAGGAATCAAAAAACATCGATGCCGACAACGATGGTTTGACCACTAGCCAAGAACTGGACGTCGGTACAGAAACCACCAATCCGGATACCGACGGCGATGGGGCCAAGGACGGCGATGAAGCATTCGTGGACAGCGACCAAGACGGCATCGACGATGCACTGGAATCTGCCACCACCGATAGCGATGGCGATGGCGTCGCCGATCAACTCGACCCTGCCAACAACGACGCTTGTCAGCCCGACAACACCGCCGACCGCTGTGATCGGGACGGCGACGGCCTGAGCAACCTCGAAGAAACAGCGCTGGGAACAGACCCAGATGATCGCGACAGCGATCAAGATGGCATCAGTGACCAATATGAAGGCTCAACCGACACCGACGGTGACGGCATCGGCGATGCGCTAGAGTCCAAAACCGCCGATGCTGACGGCGACGGAACGCCCGATCAGCTCGACCCCAACGACAGCAACGCCTGTTTGCCAAGTGCGCAGGCCAACAACTGTGACGCGGACGGCGATGGTTTGTCGGCTGCCGCTGAAACGCTGTTGGGCAGCAACCCCAACAGCACTGACTCAGATGGCGACGGCATTCCAGACGGTAGCGAAGGCACAGCCGACACCGACCAAGACGGCAAGCCCGATATACTGGAGTCCAACAGCAGCGATCTCGACGGCGATGGCGTGGTCGACCAGCTCGACCCCAATGACAACAATGCTTGCCTACCGAATGCCAGCGCCGACGCCTGTGATCTCGACGGTGATGGCCTCGACCACGCGACAGAGCTGTCCATTGGTACAGATCCCAGCAAGGCCGACAGCGATGGAGACGGCATTGAAGATGGGGCTGAGCATGCCATCGATCTTGATGGCGACGGCATCAGCGATGCGCTGGAATCAACACTGACCGACCAAGACCAAGACGGGGTCAATGACCAACAAGACCCAGACAACTCCAACAACTGCGTCCCCAACGAGACCTTTGCCGCGTGCGATATCGATGGCGACGGGCTCGATTATCAGCAAGAGCAACAACTGGGCAGCAATGCGCAGGTTGCCGACACCGATGGCGATGGCATTCTCGACGGTGTAGAGGGCCTAGGGGACACCGACGGCGATGGCATGGCGGATGTGTTCGAATCCAACACCTTGGATAGCGACGGCGACGGCCTTAGCGATGCCGAAGATCCCAGCAACCAAGACGCCTGCTTGCCGTCGACACAAGCGCCAAACTGTGACATCGACGGCGATGGGTTAGATGCCGTCAAAGAGGCTCAGCTCGGCACCAACCCTTACCTCGTCGACAGCGATGGTGACGGTCTAAGTGACGGTGACGAAGGAACGGCAGACCATGACGGTGATAGGTTGCCGGATGCGATTGAGTCCTCACTGATCGACACCGACGGTGATGGCATTGTCGATCAAACCGACGGCGATAACACCAATGCCTGTGTGCCCAATTCACAGGCCGATCTCTGCGATGCAGACGGCGATGGTCTAAGTCTATTCGAAGAAATTCTGTGGGGCACCAATCCAGCATCGGCGGACACAGACGCCGACGGTACCCCAGATGCCACCGAGGGGCCTCGCGACACGGATGGCGATGGCGTCAGCGACGCAGTGGAATCTAGCACCGCAGATTTCGACCGAGATGGCGTAACAGATCAAATTGACCCCGACAACGTCAATGCCTGTGTGCCCAGCGCTGAAGCCTTGCGTTGTGATGAGGACGGCGATGGGCTGGGGTATATCGACGAACTGGCGCTCGGCAGCGATCCGAACTCGGCCGATACCGACGGTGACGGTGTGCTCGACCCAGAGGAAAGCCATGTGGACAGCGACAATGACGGCATCGCCGACTTGCTTGAATCCGCAACCCAAGACAGTGATGGCGACGGTGTGACAGATCAGTACGACCCACATAACGCCGACCCCTGCCAGCCAGACACCGCCGCCCCCACCTGCGACCGAGACCACGATGGCGTCAGCGCCTTCTTAGAGGCGAAGCACGGCACTTCGGATGCGTCGCCGGATTCCGATGGCGACGGCATTAGTGACAAAGACGAAGGCATTATCGACACCGATCAAGACGGGGTGATTGACGCCCTCGAGTCAAACATCGTCGACAGCAACGGCAATGGAATCGTCGATCAACTCGACCCGAGCAATGCCAACAGTGCCAGCAGTGATCGAGATCAAGACGGCCTGACCGACGCCGAAGAGGCGGTGCTTAAAACAGACCCAGACAATCCTGACACCGATGGCGACGGC
>JABXHR010000210.1 GCA_013373515.1 Gammaproteobacteria bacterium
AGGGTAAGGGTGAAACGGTGCGGTAAGAGCGCACCGCGCAGCTGGTAACAGATGTGGCTAGGTAAACCCCACTCGGAGCAAGGCCAAATAGGGAAGCTAAAGGCGTGACCCGCGCTGCTTCCGGGTAGGCTGCTTGAGAGCTATGGTGACATAGACTCCAGATGAATGATTGTCCTCGACAGAATCCGGCTTATCGGCCTACTCGCCATTTTTTTCTCTTTTCTCCCACTTTGCCCCACGCATCTCTCGTTAAACTTAATAATTCACTTTAAGTTCTCTCTCTTTTTGCCTGAAAAATATACTTAATTCTGTTCTTTGTTGTGCGATATTCAGCGTCGTAAGTTATTGTTGTGTCTATTGTTTTTCTGAAAAAGCTTGCTTGACTGAGGGGTTTTTGGGGTCTATAGTGGACGTCGGTGGAGTTTAGTGGGACAAAGTGTCTTAAGGTGGAGTGAAGCGTTGTTCCGTGGGTCTACTCAGATTAGTCTTGATGCAAAAGGTCGAATGGCGCTTCCCGCGCGCTATCGCGACCGTTTGCGCGAACTGTCTGAGGGCAAAATGGTCATCACTTACACTCTGGAGCGTTATCTTCAACTGGTTCCATTGCCAACATGGCTCCAGTTTGAAGAGAAGCTCGTCAAGGCACCGGTAACCGATAAAAGAGCAAAGGCATATCAGATGATTTTTATTAGTAACGCAGTTGAGGTCGATATGGACTCATCTGGTCGTGTGCTAATTCCGCAACTTCTTCGTGAAGGCGCGGGCATTGATAAGCATGTGATTTTGTCCGGTATGCTTAAAACCTTTCATATTCTTCCGGACTCGCGTTATCAGACTGATCTCGACGATGCCTTTGAATATGTCAAAAACTACGAGAGCTCAACCAGCGAAGACTTTTTTACTGACCTAACCATGTGAGGTCGGGGTGATGGAGCATTTGCCCGTACTCTTGAATGAGACGGTCAGCGCGCTGGTGCATGATGCCAATGGTATTTATGTCGACTGCACGTTTGGTCGTGGCGGCCATAGTCGCGAGATTTTGACTCGGTTGAGTCAGGATGGGCGGTTGTGGGTGTTCGATCAAGACGAAAGAGCGATCGAGGCAGCCAAGCATTTGGCTGCCGAGGATTCGCGCGTTACCGTGGTTGATCGCAATTTCAAATATGCTCAAAGTGCACTGGCCGACGCGGAGATTTGCGGCCGGCTATCTGGTCTTTTGGCTGATTTTGGGGTGTCTAGCCCGCAGCTTGATGATGCGATGCGTGGCTTTAGTTTTCGTTTTGATGCGCCTCTAGATATGCGTATGGATCAGCGACGGCCGCTAACGGCAGCGCATGTGGTGGCGTCGGCCGCTGAATCTGAGCTTGCGGATATTTTTTATCATTATGGTGAAGAGCGTAAGTCGCGACGCATTGCCAAGGCGATTGTCACAGCACGTGCTGAAACCCCCATTTTGACGACACTTCAGCTGGCTGATTTGGTGAAGTCTTGTTTGCCCAGATCAAAAGACGGCAAGCATCCTGCCACGCGCGTCTTTCAAGCGTTACGTATACACGTTAATCAAGAACTAGAGGCTGTCGACTCGCTACTGGGGCAGCTAAGTGAAATTCTCGTGCCGGGTGGTATCGCCGCTTTGATCAGCTTTCATTCATTGGAAGATCGACGTGTAAAGCAGTTTTTTAGACGCCCAGTCGAAGATGCAGAACGCCGTCACTTGCCGCAGCTCGGTGACCAACAGAAATGGCCTTGGGAGTTGCAAGGTAAGGCCGTGAAGGCTGGGCGTGAGGAATTGAGTCAAAATCCACGGGCATCCTCTGCGGTGCTTCGCGTGGCGAGGTTCAATCCATGAGTCGGACATTGTTGATTGTGATTCTCGGTGCCATGGTGATGATTTCAGCAATTATGGTGGCGGATGTTCGTCATAAAGGGCGGCAGCGCTATGCAGATCTGAACAAGCTTGAGCGAACGATTGACGAGGCACTCTACCAGTGGACTCAGTTATTGTTAGAACGTGGCTCGCAGGCCTCCTTGCCGCGCATCGAGCAAATCGCGATTGGCGATTTACAAATGCGAAAACCCAGCTTGACTGAAATAGAGGTGTTCGATGGCCGATGACGCGCTGACGATAACGCCTTGGCGTCGTAAGTTTGTGGCGATCTGCCTGATCGCGCTACCCGTTGTGGTGGCGGGGCGCGCCCTGGTGCTGCAAACCGAGCGCTCAGACAAGCTCACCAATGCAGGTCATGACCGCTACACGCGACAGTTTGATCTTCAAGCTCGGCGCGGCATGATCTTCGATCGAAACAATGAGCCGCTCGCTGTATCGGCGAGGGTGTACCACGTGTTTGCCGATCCCGGCGTATTGCAATGGGCAGATGAAAAGCACGCCGGCAACGAGTCAGAAAATAAATCCAAAGTGGCGCAGATTTTAGGGCTGACGGTTGCTGAGTTGGACAACATGATCGCCAATTCAACCTCCCCTCGGTATACCGTCGTGGCACGTCAAGTACGCCCTGCTCAGTGGGCGGCGATTCGAGAGCTTTCTCGCGCTCAGGGTGTTCGCGGTTTTGGCGTTGAGCACAAAGAGCGTCGCTATTATCCCGCTGCTGAAGTGATGTCGCCAGTGCTTGGGTTTACGGACGTCGACGGCAAAGGAATTGCGGGTCTCGAGCAGACAGTCAATACGGCTTTGAGCGGGCAATCTGGAAAGGTCGTCCAGATTGCGATTGGCTCAAGAGATACCAAGGTGTTTGAACCCGTGCATATGTCGAAGGCGCGCAAAGACGGAGAGAACCTCGGGCTAACCATCGACCTTCGTCTTCAGCACGTTGCCTACCGCGAACTCAAAAAACATGCTTTGCGGCACAAGGCACAGAGTGCCTCGTTGGTTGCTGTTGATGTGTCGACTGGCGAGGTGTTGTCGATGGCAACATGGCCTGCGGATAATCCCAACGATCCCGAGATGAAAACCAAAGGTGTGATTGTCAACCGTCCCGCATTGACCACATTTGAGCCGGGTTCGACCATCAAGCCCTTCACCATTCTCAATGCTCTGGAAAGTGGAGTTTACAACGCCAATACCATGGTAAAAACCTCACCCGGCATTTTGCGCGTTGACGAATTTAAGGTGCGCGATACCAAGAATTACGGCGATCTGACATTGGAGGGGATCTTGCAGAAGTCCTCAAACGTTGGTGCTGCAAAAATAGCCATTGCGCTGGGGCCAGAGGCGGTTTGGTCCATGCTGGACCGATTTGGTTTTGGGAAAAGTAGCGGCCTTAATTTGCCGTTTGAGTCTGCAGGTCGACTTCGAGACTGGAACAATTGGTATCGCGCTGATTTGATGGCGGCGGGCTATGGCTACGGCTTGTCCGTGACATTGCTGCAATTGGCTAATGGATACGCTGGACTGGCCAACGGCGGAGTGTCGACGCCCCCACTGTTGGTCAAAGGTGCGCTTAGAAGCCCCCGTCGTGCGGTCGCCGACCCTAAGCTCAGCGCGCAAGTCGTTCAGATGATGCGCTCGGTGGTCGTCGAGGGTGGAACAGGAACTCGTGCCGCGGTGTTGGGATATTCGGTGGCGGGCAAAACCGGCACCTCGCTCAAACAGATCAATGGCGAATATCGAACAGGGGTTTATCAGTCTTTGTTCGCAGGTGTTATCCCCGCGACTCAGCCAAAATTGGCCATTGCAGTGCTGGTCGATGAACCCGCCTCTGGTGAGTATTACGGTGGCTTGGTGGCCGCGCCTGTGTTCTCAAGTTTTGCAACCGAGGCGATGCGCCTGTTGAATGTGACGCCGGATTTACCAGAACAAATTGAACAAATGCGTGAAAAAGAGCGCGAGGCATTAGAAGCTTTGGAAGAGGAGCCCGGCAATGAATAACCTCGTCGCGCTTGCGCGGTCTTTGCGGAATCAGGATTATGGCGACATGCGGATCGATAGCCGCCAAGTTCGTCAGGGCGATATTTTTCTGGCGCTACCTGGCACCGGCGCATTGCATGGTGCTGCGTTTATCGAGACCGCGTTGGAAGCTGGCGCAACACTGGTTCTGATTGATCGCTCTGATGAGGCGCGCATTGAAACGCAGGATCACCGTGATCGCATCATGCTGGTAGACAACTTATCGCTACACCTCGGTCAGTTCGCTGCCGCATTTTATGATGATCCCTCGCATAAACTGCCGGTTGTCGGCATTACCGGAACCGATGGCAAGTCCTCGACAGCCTACTTTGTGGCCCAATTTCTTAGCGATAAAGCCCCCGCGTATTTCATTGGAACGGTCGGCCATGGCGACTGGGATGCGCTTGAGTACCAAGAAAACACCACGCCTTCGGTTGTCGATGTGCATCGCTTAATCGCGCAAGCGGTCGAACGTGAGGCGCCTGCAGTGGTGATGGAGGTGTCATCACACGCAATCGCCTTAAACCGTATCGACTGTGTGCAATTTGCGGCAAAGGTGCTGACAAATTTGGGTCGAGATCACCTTGATTTTCATCGCACCATCGAGGCGTACCACGCGACCAAAGTCAATTGGTACCAAGACGGCCGCATGCCGAAATTTAGCGGCGTGTCAGGGCACGAGGGCTACGTGCCTGTGGTTGATGTGGTGGCGCAGGTCAATGGTATTGAATGGCACACCGTGATTGGTGGGCACCAGACTGAAATTCGAGCTAAATTGATCGGTGATTTTCACGCTGAAAATATCAGCCTCGCCGTCAATGTGGTACATAGTTTTACGGCCGAGTCTGTTGAAGCTTTGATCGAAAAAGTCCTCAATTTGCGCTCTGTTGTAGGTCGGATGCAGCTGTTCCAGCGTGATGACTTACCGACGGTTGTGGTCGATTTTGCACATACTGCCGATGCTTTGCATCGCGCGATTTCAGCACTCAAAAGTCATCGATTCGGAGCGATCAATGTCGTCTTTGGCTGTGGTGGCGATCGGGACCCTGGCAAGCGTCCTCTGATGGGCAAAGTTGCCACCGAAGAGGCCGACTTTGTGTTTATCACCAATGATAACCCTCGTACAGAAGTCCCAGAGGCCATTGTGCAAGATATCCTCAAAGGGATTGTGGGCAGCAATTTTGTGATTCAACTCGATCGTGCGCAAGCCATTGCAGAGGCCATCGCCAAAAGTCCGCTGGATAGTGTCGTATTGGTTGCGGGCAAAGGGCATGAAACGGATCAAATCGTCGGCACAACTCGGTATCACTTTTCCGATGTGGAAGAGGTCGGAAAGATTTTTGGAGTACAACCATGATAAGTGCAGCGTTGTCCAAAATTGCTGGCGTCTTAGACGGCCAGCTTATCGGCGAAGATGGCGAGTTTATTGGCGTATGCCTAGACAGCCGTCGCCTAGTTGGCCGAAATTTATTCGTCGCACTGCGCGCTGAGCGCGATGGTCATGATTTTGCTTCGTCGGCCTGTCAGCGTGGTGCTGCGGCATTGTTGGTGGAACGTCCGCTGGCGCTAGATATCCCACAAATTGTGGTCGCAGACACGAGCTTAGCTCTCACTGAGCTCGCGAGCTGGTGGCGAGACCAATTGCGTCAAACACGATTCTTCGCAGTAACGGGCAGTAACGGAAAAACCACAGTCAAGAATATGCTCGCTGGTGTGCTGTCCAAACAGGGTACAACTCAATGGACGCAGGGCAACCTAAACAATCATTTAGGGGTGCCATTAACCTTATTCTCAATCTCACCGAGCTGCCGATTTGCGGTGATTGAAATGGGCGCTAGTGGTCCAAATGAGATCGCAAAACTATGCTCATTAGTTAGACCGCATGTCAGCATTGGGTTGAATGCTGGAAACGCCCACCTAGAGGGGTTTGGCACCGAAGAAAACCTTCGCAGAGCCAAAGGTGAAATTTTCGCGCGTGCGCCAATGCAATCCAAATGTGTTTACTGGGTCGAGCAGCCGATGGTCGAAGATTGGCTGCAACAAATTGGCGCCCGCCAAAAGGCTGGTTTTGGGCTCTCGTCGAGTGCAAATGTTCGTCTTGATGGCGAATGGATTGTGACAGATGGCGAGCAATGTGAGCTGCAATTGCAGTTGGCGGGTCAGCACAATCGACTCAATGCGGCCGCGGTGATTGCTGCAACCGTGCCGGAGTATTGCGACCTTGCAACGGCTTGTGCAGCATTGTCACAGGTGATGCCAGAGCCCGGTCGCTTGGAGGTCTTGCTCGACGGTCAGATTAGGGTCATCAACGACGCCTACAATGCCAACCCTGCGTCAATGCTAGCGGCACTCGAAGTGCTGTCTCAGCAATCCGGTCGCCTGAAAGTATTTGTGATGGGCGATATGGCCGAGCTCGGTGAAACTGCGCTCGATCAACACTTTCAAGTGCTCGATTCGGCGACCCCTCAATGTGATGCGGTGTTTTATGTCGGCCAATATGCCGCACAAGTAAGTGCTCGTTATGGACAGCGAGTGTCGATTGTATCCGCAATTAGCGAGATTAATACTTGGCTGGGCCAGCAGGCTCAGCCCGTCAGTGTTTTGTTTAAAGCCAGCCGCAGCGCCGGACTCGATGCTTGGGCCAAAGCATGCACTGAAAAATTAACAGCTCAGGAGGCTGTGAAATGATCCTGTTTTTGTCAGATTGGCTGACACAACTCGACCCTGGGTTTGGCGTGCTGCGCTACCTCACCCTGAGAGCTGTGTTTGCCACGCTCACCGCACTTGGTTTGTCATTGTTGCTGGGGCCGATGATTATTCGCCGCTTAACGCTCGCCAAGGTCGGGCAGCAGGTTCGTACTGATGGCCCGCAGACGCATTTGCAAAAGCATGGCACGCCGACAATGGGTGGTGCGTTAATTCTGATTTCAGTGTTGATCAGCGCTTTGATTTGGGGCGATCTGAGTAGTCGTCAGTTGTGGATTGTATTGTTCGTCACTGCAGCTTTTGGCGCCATTGGATGGGTGGATGATTACCGCAAAGTAGTCAAACAACAATCAGAGGGCCTGACTGCGAAAGAGAAGTATCTATGGCAGACCTTGGCGGGCGCGGGAGCTGCAATATGGATGTATGTGACCGCAACGCATCCGGCGGAGACAACATTGCTTTTCCCTGTGCTAAAGGATTTTGGCATTGAGCTTGGCTGGATGTTTATGGTGCTGACTTACTTTGTGATCGTCGGTAGCTCAAACGCGGTTAATTTGACTGACGGTCTAGATGGCTTAGCCATTATGCCAACGGTATTGATTTCGGGTGCTTTGGGGATTTTCGCCTACGTCACCGGCCATCAGGTATTCGCCGAATACCTGGATCTGCCTTCTATTCCCGGTGCGGGTGAGGTGTTGATTATTTGTGCTGCGATCGCCGGTGCGGGATTGGGGTTTCTTTGGTTTAACACCTATCCGGCGCAAGTGTTTATGGGCGACGTTGGTGCATTGGCGCTGGGTGCTGCGCTCGGCGCAATCGCGGTGGTGGTTCGCCAAGAGGTGGTGTTTTTCATCATGGCCGGTGTGTTTGTGATGGAGACGTTGTCGGTGGTGTTGCAGGTGGCGTCATTTAAGCTGACGGGGCGTCGCATTTTTCGCATGGCACCGTTGCATCATCACTTTGAATTGAAGGGCTGGCCCGAGCCACGTGTCATCGTCCGGTTTTGGATTATCACGGTGGTATTGGTGTTGATTGGTTTGTCGACGTTGAAGATTCGATGAGATATTTG
Organism: Gammaproteobacteria bacterium; assembly: GCA_013373515.1. Lineage (GTDB taxonomy): Bacteria > Pseudomonadota > Gammaproteobacteria > JABXHR01 > JABXHR01 > JABXHR01. The sequence goes on from JABXHR010000210.1 coordinate 7,680, forward strand.
GTTGTAGGGCAAGGCATTACCGCAAAGTCGGTCGTCGCACACTGCGAACGACAAGCGGTTCCGTGTGCGCAAATAGACACATTGGATGCCTTGGCTAGTGTTGATCGAGCACAGTTTGATTGTTTGGTCATTAGCCCCGGTTTAGATCGACGCCACACTGCCATCCAAGCGTTGCTTGAGGCGGGGGTACCGGTCATCGGTGATATTGAGCTATTTATGCAGTCTTTCACCGGCAAAATCATTGCTGTAACAGGCTCGAACGGCAAGAGCACGACAGTGTCAATGGTCGATCATGTGTTGCGCGCATCGGGTTACCATTCTGCGCTTGGCGGTAATATCGGGTTGGCTGCGTTGGATTTGTTGATTGATCCGCCCGAGATTGCGGTATTGGAGTTATCTAGCTTCCAGCTTGAATCCACGCCCTCGATGCATTCCAGTGTCGCGACGGTGCTAAACGTCACCGAGGATCATCTCGACCGTTATTCGGGGATGGATGATTATGCACAAACCAAGCGACATATTTATCGTCAGAGCGATCACGTCATTAGCAACGCCGATGATGCGTTGACGCAAACTGGCGGCTTGATGCGAGCAGTGCCGGTTGCACGAATTTTAGAGCGAAAATCGATCTGGCTCGGAGCAGATCGCTGGTCAG
>JABXHR010000275.1 GCA_013373515.1 Gammaproteobacteria bacterium
CGGTATCAAAACTCGCCCAGTTGGGTTTGTTCTGGATACTAAAGCTCAACGTGGTGCCAGCATCATCATCGCTCGCGCTTGGCGTAAAGCTGTAGGCGCTGTCTTCATCTACCGTGGTGCTTGGCGTGCCTGTAATGGATGGCGCATCGTTTTGATTGAGCACGCTGAGATCAAACGCAGCCAGTGCAACATTTACTGTGCCGTCGCTGACGCTGATCACGATGTTTTGATCATCGCCCACGTGTTGATTCAGCGGTGTGCCGTACAAACGACCCGTACTGGTATTAAACGTGGCCCAGCTTGGTTTGTTCTGGATGCTAAACACCAGCGTATCGCCCACATCTTCATCGCTTGCACTTGGCGTGAAGTCGTAAAGCTGATCTTGGCGCACCTGGGTCGCAGGCGTGCCGCTTAGACTTGGCGCATCGTTGGTGTTGATCACTTGGATGCTAAAGCTGGCCAAGGCCGTGCTGGCGCTGCCATCGGTGGCGCTAATCACGATATTGTCATATTGGCCCACGTCTGCATTAGCTGGCGTGCCGTTTAGGATGCCGGTTGCGGTATCAAAACTCGCCCAGTTGGGTTTGTTCTGGATACTAAAGCTCAACGTCGTGCCAGCATCATCATCGCTCGCGCTTGGTGTAAAGCTGTAGGCGCTGTCTTCGTTGACGCTCGTTGCTGGCGTGCCTGTGATCACCGGTGCATCGTTGACGTTCAGTACCGTCACGGTGAACTGCTGCTCGCTGCTCAAGGTGCCATCGCTTGCGCTTAAGCTGACCACATGATCGCCCACCTCATCGTTGCTCGGTGTGCCCGAGAGAATACCGGTGCTGGTGTTGTAGCTGAGCCAACTGGGTAAGCTTGGGGTGCTGAGCGTCATCGCGCTGCCTTCGGCGTCGACAAACCAATCGTTCACATCGAGCGCCAGCGCGTAGCTGCTGTCCTCGTAGATCGTGACATCGCTTGGTGTCTGCTTGATTGCAGGCGCATCGTTGACTGCGATTGCACTGAAGGTCACCGTGCTCGTCACCGACTGGCCAAGGCTATCGGTCGCGGTGAGGGTCACCAGCTGATCACCCACTTGGCCCTCTGTTGGCGAAGCGGTGAGCGTATCTGTGCCATCAAAGCTTATCCACGCACCAAGGTTACTGGCGCTATAGCTGAGCGCTTCACTATCGACAAAGGCGTTTGCAGGGATGGTGAAGCTTAGGCTCTGATCCTCATTGACGCTTTGATCGCTGATCGCGCTGCCAACGGCAAGATTGGTGTTGAGCGCACGCACTTCTGCTAAAGCCAGTGGCTGTGCTGCATTGCCCTGCACCACTTTGACATAGCGGGCTTTGGCGTTGATGGCGAGCGTATCGCTTTGGGTGGCATCGAAGCTGTAGGCCTGGATGCTGCTGTCGGCTTCAAGCTCGGCCACGCTCATTGCATTCAGGGCTTTATCCGCCACAAACACCTTGAGGTTGTTGCTTCTGGCGGCATCACCATCGGCGCTAATCAGGGTGAGCGTATCGATCCACGCCGATTGACCCAGATCGCTGTGCCACCATGCGCCGCCTGCTTGCGCGGGGGCAAAGCTGGTGCTGTAAAGCGCGGGATCACTGGCCTCATTGCCATCGATGGCAAGGGCGGCGCTTGCGCCATAGGCGGTCGCGCTTTGGGTGGCCATTGATCCCTCGGTGAGGTTCACCGCATCGCGTGCTTGAATGCTCAGCGTGAAGCTTTGTGTCTCGCTGTTGCCATCGCTGTCGCTCACCGTCACGCTGACCGTAAAGTCACCGGCCTCTGTAGCCGCTCCTTCAATCGCTTGCGTGCTGGCGTTGTAGGCGAGCCCTGCTGGCAAGCCTGTGACCGCGACCGTGAGGTTTTGGCTATCGACATCGAAGAACATGCCCTGCGGTAGCGGCAGATCGACAAAGTCAAACGGTGCTGTAAGGCTTGAGCCACTTTGCCAGAGGCTGTTTGCTGCAAGCGTGCTGGCATCTGCGATATCCGAGTAACCGCGATAGGCGGCACTTGGATCGTAGAGCGCTTCGCGATCGCTTAAGGTGAGCTGTGCATTGAGCGCGCTATCGCTTGGGCTCTTTGGCATCAAGCGCACACCCGATGGCGTGCCCTGTGTGGGCGCAGCAAGCGTATGGCTGACTGTGCTCGTGGCATCGGTGTTGGCGTTAAAGACTGAGTTGTTGGCGCTATCTGTTGCGCGCACCAACGAACCATCGGCGTAGGTCCAGTAGACATCAAAGCTTGCTGTGTAAGCATCGCTGGCGTTGCCTTGAGTTGCAATCGCCTCGATTGTGGGACGCGTTTGATCGAGCGAGATATTGATCTCATCGCCAAGCGCCGCATCAAGGTTCGGTAGCGTCACCAAGAACTCTGGCGCGCCGCTTTGATAGAGCGGTAGGCTCAGCATCCACACTTCGCTCTCACCACTGGCGTAGGTCACAAGGACATCGATAGATCTCGACATCGCTTGATCGCCTGTGCTTGGGTAAGCGATGCTGCTTGCGAGCTTCAGTGCATTGGCATCGAGGCTAAACTCACCGGCCTCATTGCCTGCATTGAAGGCGTAGCTAATCGCATCGACTGCATCAAAGGTGTAAATGGTGCTGCCCACCGTGGTGTCGACCGCAAGCGGTAGTGCAAGCTTCACTGGAATCTCACGGATCACAATGCCAAGTGGCGTGCTGACGCTCGCGCCTTCGCTATCGGTGGCCGTTACGGTGACGGTGCCACCAGTGTCGCTATCGCTTGGCGTGCCACTTAAGGTGGTGCCGTTGACGTTGAGCCAGTTGAGGCTTGCTGGTAGATCGAAGCTCACCGTCAAGCTATCGCTTGGATCAACATCGGCGAAGACGCCTTGCGGCAAGCTGTAGCTAAAGGCGCGCGTTTGTACACCAAACACACTGTTCAGTGTACTTTCGACCGTTGGCGCATCGTTGACGTTGCTCACCGGGCCGACGCTTGCGCTTGGGCTTTCGCTTTGGCCAAAATCATCGCTGAAGCTGGTGTTTAGCGTGATCGTGGTGCCCACATCGTCATCACCCAGGGTGTAGCTTTCGCTTGTGGCCCCTGCGATATCGACGCTATCGCGCTGCCACTGGTAGCTCACGCTGCCAGAGACGCCATCGAGATCGCTTAAATTAGCGCTTAGGGTCTGATCTTCCTCGGCCGTGCCTGCGATGCTTAGCGTTGCGGCATCGTTGACATTGGCAACGGTGCTGGCAGTCGTCGCGTTTGCGCTCTCGGCGGTGCCTTGATCGTCGGTGTAGCTGACCGACACCTTGATGATCGCGCCCACATCGGCTTGAGTCAGGGTGTAACTGTCGCCACTTTGCCCGGCAATCACGCTGTTGCCACGTGTCCACTCATAGCTGATCGTGCCACTAATGCCATCGCCATCGCTCAGTGAAACTGTGAGGTCCTCACCCTGTGTTGCATCACCAATAAGGCTCAGCACTGGGAAGTCATTGGTGTTCGAGATCGCGCTTGGCGTGGCGGCGCTGAGCACCTCATCGCTACCGCGATCATCGGTATAGCTCGCCTCGACGCTGACAATCGCACCGATATCGGCAGCAACGACTGTATAGCTCGCGCTCGTCGCCCCAGAGATCACCACACCATCGCGCTTCCACACATAGCTTGGTGTGGCGCTAAGGCCATCGTCATCGCTAACTGTGACGCTGAGTGTTTGGCCTTCGGCGCCATTGCCGTTGAGCGTGATTACGCCGGTGTCATTGACGTTATTGACCGTCAAATCAAACGCCGCAAGGCTCGTGGTATCCGTGCCATCACTCACGCTAATCACGATACCGGTGTAATCTGCAACATCGGCATTGCTCGGTGTACCGCTCAGTCGACCGCTGGTTGCATCGAATGCCGCCCAGCTTGGCTTGTTGGCAATGCTAAAGCTCAGCGCATCACCATCGTCATCGCTCGCTGTTGGCGTAAACGAATACGCACTGTCTTCATCGACTGAAGTCGCTGGTGTACCGGAAATGACGGGGACATCTTGGGTGTTGACCACTTCGATATCGAAGCTTGCAAGTGAGACCGTGTCGCTACCATCGCTGACGCTGATCACGATCGACGCATAATTGCCCACATCTGCATTGGTCGGCGTGCCCGTGAGGGCGCCCGTGGCGTCATCAAACACCGCCCAGTCGGGCTTGTTGGCAATGCTAAAGCTCAGGGCATCGCCATCATCATCTGACGCTGTTGGCGCAAAGCTGTACGCAGAATCTTCATCCACTGACGTGGCTGGCGAGCCAGAGATCAACGGCGCATCTTGGGTGTTAACCACTTCAAGATCGAAGCTTGCTAACGATCTAGTATCTGTGCCATCTGACACGCTGATCACGATACCGCTCGACGTGCCAACATCCGCATCTACCGGTGTGCCACTGAGTGTGCCGGTGCTGCTATCAAAGTTCGCCCAAGTTGGTTTATTGGCGATGCTGAAGGTGAGCGTGTCGCCATCATCATCTGACGCTGTTGGCGTAAA
>JABXHR010000107.1 GCA_013373515.1 Gammaproteobacteria bacterium
CGACATAGAAGTTCATGCCCAGCAATGTACCATCATCAGATACTTCGCCCTCTTTGAGCCAGACCGAGCCATCTTGCTTATTGATCGGACCGGTAAACGGATTCAGCTCACCCGACGCAATCGCCGCTTCTGTGGCTTCGGCCATCGCTTTGACGTCATCTGGCATATTGGTGTAATCGGCCATGGTGAGGATACCCGTCTCGATACCGTCCCAAGTCGACTGCGTCTCCCATGTTCCATCCATGGCCGCTTGAATACGCTTAACGTAGTATGGGCCCCAAGTATCGACAATCGCAGTCAGTTGAGTTTCTGGACCGGCTTTGATCATGTCAGAAGCTTGACCGAATGCCTTGATGCCGCGTTCTGCAGCGACTTGCATCGGCGCTGTTGAGTCAGTGTGCTGCGTGAGAATATCGACACCTTGGTCAACCAAGGCTTTGGCCGCATCCGCTTCCTTACCCGCATCGAACCAAGTGTTTACCCAAACAACCTTCAATTTAAAGTCGGGATTAACGCTTTGCGCACCCAAGGTAAATGCGTTGATACCTTGCACAACCTCTGGAATTGGGAACGAGGCAATGTAGCCTGCAACGCCTTTTTCAGACACTTTGCCAGCGATTTGGCCAAGGATGTAGCGACCTTGATAGAAGCGAGAGTTGTAAGAGGTCACGTTTGGCGCAGTTTTGTAGCCAGTGGCATGCTCAAACTTCACATCAGGAAACTTCTCTGCAACCGCCAAGGTTGGATCCATAAAGCCAAACGATGTGGTGAAAATGATTCCACAGCCACTGCGTGCAAAACGAGTAATCGCACGCTCGGAATCAGGGCCTTCTGGAATGTTTTCGACAAATAGAGTTTCAACTTTGTCGCCCATCGCCTGCTCGACTTCCATACGGCCGATGTCATGCGCCTGCGTCCAGCCACCATCGGTTTTAGAACCGACGTAAACAAAGCACGCTTTGAATTTGTCAGCCGCCTGCGCGGTTCCTGCCAGCATCAGCGATGTCAGCAGCGCGGCACTAAATAGATTTTTCTTCATAGATAGAGTTTCCTTAACGAACAACGGTGACTCAATGATCCGGCACAAAGGGCTTACCCAATGATGCAGGCGTATTGAGAAGTGTTAACCTGCGATTGCGCGAAATTAACACCAAAACGACAATCGTTGCGATATAGGGCAACGCTGTCAACAATTGTGACGGGATCGGCACCCCAATGGCTTGTGCATGCAGCTGGCCGATGGTGACGCCGCCGAACAAATAAGCACCTGCCACAATGCGCCATGGACGCCACGAGGCAAACACCACCAGCGCCAACGCGATCCAACCTCTCCCAGCGGTCATATTTTCCACCCATTGAGGCGTATATACCAGCGATAAATGTGCACCCGCTGCACCGGCGCAAGCCCCGCCAAACAGAATAGCTAGATAGCGATAGCGCTGCACCTGCACACCAAGTGCATGCGCCGAGCCATGGTTATCACCAATCGCGCGCAGGGTGAGGCCGGTTTTGGTCTTAAACAAAAACCACATCGTTCCCACGGTTAGCGCAATCGAGGCGTAAAACAGTGGATCTTGGCCGAACAACACCGCCCCAATCAACGGGATATCGCTAAGGAATGGAATATCGAGACTGGGGAGTTTCTGACCCGCCATCCCGACATAATGCTCACCAATCATCCCCGACAGCCCAAGCCCCAGCAGCGTCAGCGCGAGCCCCGTGGCGACTTGATTGGTTGCCACCGACTGAGTGAGCACGGCAAATAGCAATGAGAACGCAGCGCCCATCACAATGGCGGCCAGCAGCCCGATCCACGCAGAACCCGTCACAGCAGCGGCCATAAACCCAGTGGCCGCCCCCATCACCATCATGCCTTCTACCCCAAGGTTCAGCACACCGCTGCGCTCAACCACCAGCTCGCCCATGGCTGCAATCAACAAAGGCGTCGCCGCCGTCGCGATCGTCAGCAGAATACTCTCGGCAATTCCCATTATCCGCGCCCCTTTGAAATCGTCACTTTGTAGTGAATCAAGGTGTCGCACGCCAGCACAAAGAACAGCAACAACCCTTGGAAAACTCGCACAACTTTATCCGACACACCCATCATCATCTGAACACCCTCACCGCCAATATAGGTGAGTGCCAGAACCAGTCCGGATGCCACAACACCGAGCGGATTGAGCCGCCCTAAAAAGGCCACAATAATGGCAGTAAATCCGTAGCCCGGCGAGATGATAGGCTGCATATGTCCAATCGCGCCAGAGACTTCCGAAATACCGGCCATCCCGGCCAATGCGCCCGAAATCATAAAGGCCACAATAAATAGCTTACTGCCGGAGAAGCCCCCAAACTTGCCCGCGCGCGGGCTGGCCCCAACCACACGCACCTGAAATCCAGCACGTGTTTTTTCCAATACAAACCACGCCACGATGGCGACAATGATAGCCAGCAAAAATCCGTAGTGCGTCGCGCCAGAACTCGGCAAAATCTCGGGCAAGGTGGCGGCGTCGCTAAAGGTAATGCTCTGCGGAAAGTTAAACCCATTGGGATCGCGCAGCGGCCCGCGCGCCAACCAATCTAGAAGCAATTGCGCCACATAGACCAGCATTAGGCTTGTGAGGATTTCATTGGTATTCATGCGCACTTTGAGCCAAGCTGGAATCGCCGCAAACAAGGCACCGCCCAATGCACCTAGCAGCAGCATCAAAGGCAAGGTCAGAGGTGATTGAAAGTCTGGCCAAAATATCGGCACCAACGACCCAACAATCGCACCAACGACAAACTGCCCTTCCGCGCCGATATTCCAAGCGTTGGCGCGGTAGCACACCGCGAGACCAACCCCGATCATAATCAACGGCGCAGCCTTAATCGCAAGATCGTGTAACGACCACTCTGCGATCAGGGGCTCAATAAAATACATATAGATAGCTTGCGCCGGTGGCTTATCGTTAAGCCAAAAAATAATGGCTCCCGCAATCAAGGTCAGCGCGAACGCCAACAGCGGCGACAACGCGGCAAATAGCTTTGAGGCTTGGGGCCGCTTGGTGAGTTGAATTTGTCTCATGCCACGTCCTCGCTGGCACCGCCCATCAACACACCAATGGTGCTGAAAGTGCATTGTTCTGTCGGCATCACATTGGATAAGTGTCCATCATGCAAAACGGCCAGATAGTCTGAAATTTCAAATAGTTCGTCCAAATCCTGACTGATGACCAGCACTGCTGACCCAGATTTTGCCAACGCCATAATCGCCTTGCGGATATGGGCCGCTGCCATGGCATCAACGCCCCAAGTGGGCTGATTGATGATCAACAACTGTGGATTGCGCGAAAGCTCTCTGCCCATCAAGAATTTTTGCAAATTCCCCCCGGACAACGAAGCCGCTGGCGGATCTTCAGCAGTTTTGCGCACATCCATTTCTTGAATGACCGACTGAGTAACCCGACTGAGCGCTGACAGGTCAATAACACCGGCCGCGCCGCTGAGCACCGAATCAGTCGATTGGCGTGATAGATAGAGGTTTTGGCTCAGACTCAATTCGCCCACCGCGGCGTGACCATTGCGTTCTTCTGGGCAAAACGCTGAACCCAGCTTGCGACGGGCGTTGATGCCCAATTGCCCCACTGGGGTATCGCCCAGCAAAATGGCCTTGGGCTCCACCAATACTTCGCCGGACATACACTCAAATAGCTCGCTTTGCCCGTTGCCTGCGACACCTGCAATGCCCACCACAACGCCCGCATGAAGATCGAGGGTGATATTTTTTAGACTCACACCAAACGGATTGAGGGGTTTGTAATTGAGGTTGCGGATTTGCATACGGCGCTCGCCTTTGATCGCACTGCCTTCGCGCTGCGCCGTGTGCACTTGCTCGCCAACCATCATCGCTGCCAAACTCTCGACCGACTCTTCAGCAGGTACGCATTGCGTCACCACTTTGCCACCGCGCAGTATTGTGGCTCGATCACACAGTCTGCGTACCTCGTCTAGGCGATGCGAGATATACAATACAGACGTGCCTTCTTGTTTTAGCTGCGCCAAGGTCTCAAACATTCGATCCGCCTCTTGCGGCGTCAGCACGGATGTCGGCTCATCCAGAATGAGCAAAGCCGGTTTTTGCAGCAGACAACGAATAATTTCAATGCGCTGGCGCTCGCCGACGGACAAGTCGCCCACCATGGCATTGGCATCGAGCGGCAATCCAAATTTCTCGGCCAGTGCTTGCGCCTCCTCAGCCAAGGTCGCCAAATCCACCTTACCATCCATCGCCATGGCAATATTTTCTGCAGCGGTTAACGCCTCAAACAATGAGAAATGCTGAAACACCATGCCAACGCCAAGCGCTCGCGCCGCTTTGGGATTTGCCACCGCCACGGCTTGCCCACGCCAGTGGATTTCACCCTCATCGGGCTGCAATAAGCCATAAATCATCTTGACCAAGGTGCTCTTACCGGCACCGTTTTCACCGACAAGGGCATGTATTTCGCCCGGCACGATCTCGAAATCCACACCATCGTTTGCAGCTATCTCATTGAAACGTTTGGTAATTCCCGACAATCTCAATAGGGATTGTCCGGCGGCTTGCTGCGTCATCTGCTCATTACTCAGTAAGTCTCTTGGCGAACATTGTTATCGAAATAATTTCATAATTGCAAAAAGAATTTGACCAGATGGTCAATTCAGTCCAAATTTAAACCAGAAACCCAAGGCGACGCGCATCGACATTGCTCACGCGCAACACTGCCAAAACCACTGTGGACCACAAGAAACTATGAGCCTGCGCTTCTTTATTAATGAACAAGAGCAACACGTAGAGGACTTTGCGCCAGAGACCACCTTGCTCAATTACTTGCGCCAAATTGGGCTGACCGGCACCAAAGAGGGATGCGGCACCGGCGACTGTGGCGCATGTACTGTGATCCTGCGCCAAGGTGACACGCTCGAAACCCTCAATAGCTGTCTCTGCCCCATCGGTGCGCTCGACGGCGCACAAGTCTTCACCGTGGAATCACTCGCCTCGAATGAAGGCCTGCACCCTGTTCAGCAGGCCATGGTCGACCTTCACGCTTCACAATGTGGGTTTTGCACGCCCGGATTTGTCATGTCGGCCGCTGCACTCTATTGGCAGCAACAAAGCGTCACTCGCGACGATGTACTCGAGGCGCTCGGCGGCAACCTCTGTCGCTGCACTGGCTATCGGCCCATCATCGATGCAACACTTGCAGCCTGCAATGCTGAGAAAAAAGAGCCCGCGCCAACCCATCACACCCGAACACCAAACGCAGCACCCAGTGCGGCTTATGCTCTGCCGCAATCACTCGAGCAAGCCACTGCGATCAAACAAGCCCAGCCTGAAATCACCGTCCTCACTGGCGCCACGGATTATGGCTTAGCTCTGACGCAGACATTGGAGCAACCTGCTGCGATTTTGGATCTCAGCCGCATTGACTCACTCAAGCAATGGCAGCTAGAGAGCAACACCCTCACACTCGGCGCCGGCCTGAGCTTTACGGCGCTGGAGTCAATTTTTGCCAAGCATTTGCAAAGCGCAGTTCCCCTACTCAAGCGCATCGGTTCGCGGCAAATTCGTAACCGCGGCACGCTCGGTGGCAATTTAGGCTCCGCATCGCCCATTGGCGACTTGCCGCCCTTGCTGATCGCGCTCAATGCCGAGGTTCAACTCTGCGCCCACGATGGCAGTCGCTGGATGTCATTGGCGGCGTTTTTCACGGGTTATCGCACAACGCAATTACAGCCCAACGAACTCATTACCGCAGTGCGATTTGCGCTGTTAAACAATGATGAAACTCTGCACTGTCACAAAATCTCCAAACGTCACGAGGACGATATCTCCACGGTATTAACCTGCCTAAAACTGAAACACCAAGGAAATACCATTGCCGGCGCGAAACTCGGTCTTGGCGGCATGGCGGCCACGCCCATCGATGCGCAGGTCACCGCCGAAGCCATACTTGAGCTCGGCTTAAACCAATCTTGGCTGCCGACGCTGACCGAGCGGATTACCGAAGACTGCAGCCCCATGAGCGATGCGCGCGCATCGAGCGAATATCGTATCCACAGCGCCTGCGGCACATTGGAGCGCACAAGATTGGAGCTGATTCATGCGTAGACTGATCCACCCTCACCGTTTCACTTCCAACACCACGTCGGCACACGACGCGGCACCACTGCACGTCAGCGGCACTGCCGATTTCATTGATGATTTAAACCCTGCTGCCAACCTGCTACATCTATACGTTGGCGGTGCGTCGCAGATCGGAGAAATCCAGTCAATTGACCTAGACGCGGTGCGCCAAAGCCCAGGTGTGGTGGCGGTATTTACTGCCAAAGACATTCCAGGCCATAAAGACATTGGCCCAGTGTTCCCAGGCGATGTCTTACTGGCCGAGTCCAGTATCGACTACGTGGGTCAACCGGTCTTTCTGGTGGCTGCCAATCAACGCGACGATGCCCGCAGGGCAGCACGCAAAGCCGATATTAAAATTCAGCCCTGTCAAAACATCACGCTGACACCGACGGAGCGCGTCGTTCGTCCAGCACACACGCAGACACTGGGCGATGTGGGCACCGCGCTCGATCATGCGCCGCATCAATTACGCGGCCAACTCGAAATCGGCGGCCAAGAGCACTTTTACCTCGAGGGGCAGGCCGCACAAGCGCAGCTGGATGAGGATGGACGTTTTTTTGTACAGAGCTCCAGCCAACACCCGAGCGAAGTGCAAAAACTCATCGCCGAAGTTCTCGATTTACCGATGGCTGATGTGGTTGTGCAAACCCGCCGCATGGGCGGCGGCTTTGGCG
>JABXHR010000110.1 GCA_013373515.1 Gammaproteobacteria bacterium
CTGCGCGAGCAGATCTCGCCAACCATTCTTGCGGTTGCAACCGTCATGGTCGTGCTGTCGATTCTGCTGCTGACATCGCTCGAAATGGTTCGTCGCCGCTCCGAAAGACTTCGCGGACTGTCACCTCAATGACGCTGTTTAAGCAGAGCCACATTCAGCATTACGCCGCTTCAACCACAGATTTTGAAGCGGCCGTATTTAACACACTGACAGCTGAAGGCTTCGAGCGCGCGGGCGAAGTGATCTCCAAGTGGGATGGCTATCAGCCAACCCCCCTGCACCTGCTACCCGGCCTTGCAGCACAGTGCAAGGTCGGCTCAGTTCTGTACAAAGACGAATCCAAACGATTTCATTTGCGCTCATTCAAAGCATTGGGCGGCGCCTATGCCGCGCATCAATTAATTGCCAGATTGCTAACGGATAAATTGGGCCGTCAAATTGACAGCCAAGATTTGTTCGATCCAGCGCTAACCGATGAAATTGCCCAAATCCATATTTGCACCGCCACCGACGGCAACCATGGCCGATCTGTCGCATGGGGATGTCAGCAAATTGGGGCGCCCTGTCACATCTTCATCCATGCAGAAGTCAGCCAAGGTCGTGCCGATGCCATGGCGGCATTTGGCGCACAGATCAACCGAATCAACGGCAATTACGATGCCTCAGTCGATGCGGCTAAACAGGCCTCAAAAGACTACGGTTGGCATGTCGTATCAGACACCTCATACGAGGGCTATACGCAAGTGCCCACAGAGGTGATGCTGGGCTATGGCGTACTGGCAAGTGAGATCACCGAGCAAACTGAAGAACCTCCCACGCATGTGTTCTTGCAAGGCGGTGTGGGCGGTATGGCCGCAGCGATTGCAGCGCGGCTACTGCAGCAATGGCCAGACGTTGATATGCAAATCGTCATCGTCGAACCAGAGCAGGCAGACTGCCTCTACCAAAGCGCAAAGGCGGGAAAAATATCAGTGGTCGATATTACCGACGAGACCGTGATGGCAGGCTTATCCTGCGGGGAGCCTTCAATGGTGGCTTGGCGAGTTCTTGAAGGATGCGCTCAGCACTTTACAACAGTGCCTGACGCTTTGGTCGCTCCCACCATGCAGCGGCTAGTGCTCAATCACGGGGATGATCCAGCATTAGAAGCTGGCGAGTCTGCTGTGGCGGGCGTGTGCTTGTTGCTTGCGGCAAGTGAGCAGCCAGCGCTCTACACACAGCTGAAACTGACGCCAGAGTCGTCCGTGCTCATTATCGGCAGTGAAGGCGCAACCGACCCGGAAATTTACGAGGCGTTGCTCAAAAACTGAGCAACGCCTTGCGTTTACGATTTATAGATGAGCCGTTTAATCATTACGTCTGCTGAGGGACTCACGCGTGAGCTTAAGCTATCACCTCCACCCACGAGCCGCGACCCATGGCGCAGTGGGCCTACTTGCGCTGGCAGAAGATATTTCAATCGAGCATGATCTTCGGCATTGGCTTGAAGATAGCACCGATCTTTATACCAATCGCGTCGCATGTGATGCAGAAATTTCAGCCGATACCCTCGCAGCGATGGGACAGCATTTGGACAATGCGGTATCACTGCTGCCACCCGGTTCGCCAATTGATGTTGTGGCTTATGCCTGCACCTCTGGTACGATGGTGCTTGGCGTTGAGGCCATTACGCAGGCAGTGCACAGAGTTCATCCCAACGCCCAAATTAGCACGCCTCTCACCGCAGCACGTCGCTGGCTCGCGTCTCAAAATGCGAATCGATTACATGTGATCGCGCCTTATGAGCCGACATTGACCCAGCGAGTGGCAGACGCCATTTCTAACGAATTATGCCCGCTCGGTAGTGTGCTGACTTTTGACTGCCGCCACGACCCGACAGTCATGCGCATAGACCAGCAGAGTTTCGAGTCTGCGTTTGCCTCATTGACATTACAAAGCGGCGACGCGGTATTTTTTGCCTGTACAGCGCTGCGTACTGCGCCGTGGCTGGATGCACTTCAAGCGGCAAACCCTACCGTGACGATTTCCAGTAGCAATCACGCCCTAGCCGTCGAAATTAAGCAGTTTCTGCAGTGATAGCCACGGATTCGACAGCCAGCATTTACCTTGTGCGACTGTGCGGCAGAAGGCTTAGTTGACGCCCTCAACGATAATATATTCACGCGTCGACGCGCCCTCGGCAAAGCTCAATGCTTGTTGGTATTCGGCAGATTCATAAAAGGCATTGGCCTGCGCCATCGACTCGAAGCGAATAATGACATTGCGCTCGCGTGCGACGCCTTCTTTGACGATAGTTTGTCCGCCACGTGCCAAGAATTCGCCACCATACGCCTCCACTGCGGGACGCGCTAATTCGGCATATTTGGCATATTGCTCAGGGTTTGAGACGTCGACGCGGACGATGCAGTAAGCTGGCATAATGACCTCGGTAAATTTGAAAGAGTTAAGTTGACGTCAGCCGCCCACCCAAGTCAATGGTCATTGATGACCACCGGCCAACCCTATGATGCAAGATGTGCAGAATTATCGGCGCTTCGCCATCGCGCGAAGCAACTCTGCCATCGCTTTAACACGCTCGGCCCAGATGCAAAAGCCGAGCGCAAAGCCATATTGTATAAGCTATTTGATACCAGAGTATCGGCGCATATTGAGCCGCATTACTATTGCGACTATGGATCGAGAATACAGTTGGGAAATGGCGTTTTTATCAATCACAACGTCACCATGCTTGATGGCGGTGGAATCACTATTGATGACGGCACACTGATTGGCCCGGGTGTCGTCCTGGCCACGACCAGTCACCCAAAACACGACCTCACCCAATCAATCAGTCAGCCCATCATCATCGGTGCGCATGTGTTTATTGGTGCCAATGCCACCATTTGCTCTGGCGTGAGCATCGGCGATGGCGCACAAATCGGAGCCGGGGCAGTTATTCGGCAGAATGTGGCGGCGGGCGTAACGGTTGTCTAGCCGCCTGCATCACCACATCTCGCAGGCCATCACGCTGCAGCTGCAAAGACAGGTTCAACAGGTGCCCCAATCGTCCATTTGGAAAGCCCTTCTTTTCAAACCACAACAAATAGGCATCTGGCAGCATAATCAACACCCTCCCTTTAAATCGACCAAATGGCATTTCCATGGTGGCTAGATCGATTAAGTCTTTTTCACTGAACTCACTCGACATGATTCAACGTCGCCTTAAATTTGAAAATTCACTGAAGTTCCAACGCCGAATGGCCATAACCAAGGTATTGCCAAGCCGCTGATCAATGGGCAGCTTTGAATCCTGCAATTGCAACAGCTCCACTTGGCGCATCAAGCGATCGAGTTGATCTTGAATGACCGCGTTGCTTTGCGCACTTAGCATAAAATTGGCAACATGTAGCCGCTCATCGCTACGCTCGAAATCTGACTGCATAAACTCTGGCAGTACACGTTTTTTAAAATACTGCATCACCGGCCCCTCGGGTCGCCAGCGAAAACGTGGTGATATCTGCAACTTAATGCGATTGCCGGGTTGCAATGCAATCAATCCTAACCGATCGAGCCTCGCCAGATGCCGAATCAAGGCGGGCTCATCCAAATCGTAGAATCGATGGATTTCCTCAAAGCTCCAGCGGCCAATCGCGGCAATCGCGACAAGCAGCAATGCGGGCGTCTCCACCAATGCACGTTCAGCATCGAAGCTCAAGGCGTCCAGTGATGGCTTTTGCTTTTCATTGAACTCGACGAGTTCAGCAAAGTCCATTTCCAACACATCGAGTATCTTTGAGAAACGATCGAGCGTAAATTGATTCTGAGAAAAGCATCGCTTTACACTGGCCTCTGATATTTGCAAGGCCTGAGCCAACGCCGAATAAGTCATGCCACGACTGCGCAACGCGGCTTTAAGCGCACGGATCAGTTCGTGATGTTGTGCGGGCATAAGTATTATTTTTCAATACCAAAATGCCAATATAACATCACTCAGAAAGAATATGCTGATTTAAGTATTAAAAACACCAGAATAGTCGGCACACAACCAAAGGAATCCGCAATGGAACGCACCCAGCCAGCGAGTAAAGGACAATTTGTCGCATTTATTGCCGTTGCATTTATCAATGCATTTGTCGATTTAGGCCACAAAATCGTCATCCAAAACACCCTATTCCACACCACCGATGGACAAACGCAAGTCATCTTAACCTCCATTGTCAATGCTATGATTTTGCTGCCCTTTATCGTGCTATTCACGCCGTCTGCATGGCTTGCTGATCGATTTGCCAAGGCGAAGGTCATGCGCCGAGCAGCGCTTGCTGCGGTTGGCATCACCAGCGGTATCACGCTGAGCTATGCCATGGGATGGTTCTGGACCGCTTATGCGCTCACGTTTGCGCTCGCCGCACAAAGCGCGCTGTATTCTCCGGCCAAATACGGGGCCATACGCGAGCTGGCGGGGTCTGAAAAACTCGCTCGTGCTAACGGCTGGGTACAGGGCGCAACAACGATTTCAATCTTGCTCAGCACATTGTTATTCTCGCTTTGGTTCGAGGCACGCAAGCCTGCAGACGTAGAATCGGCCGCCGAAATCTTACCAGCACTTGTGCCGCTTGGGCTGATGCTCGTGGCAGGCTCTATTTTGGAGTACCTCTTTGCACGCTCACTACCCGACATTACCCCCGAAAAACCCCGACTTTGGAACACCAAAAACTACCTCATGGGCGTCGAGCTGAAGGGATCACTGAAGTCGGTCTGGGGCAAGCAGGTCATTTGGCTCACCATCATTGGGCTCGGTGTGTTCTGGGCACTATCTCAAGTGCTGCTGGTGGTATTTCCAGCACACGCAAAATCAGCGCTCAGCATGAGTAATACCTTTGAAATTCAAGCGCTAATGGCCACGTCTGCAATCGGAATCGCCTTAGGGTCCGTGATTGCGGGACAATCGCGCCGACATATCGAGCTGGGCCTCGTGCCAATCGCCAGCGTCTTGATCGCAGGTTGTGTAGCTTTGATGCCCATCCTGAAAAGCCCTATTACCATCGCAGCGAACTTTTTTGTGCTTGGCTTTGCAGGTGGGCTGTACCTAGTGCCAATGAATGCCCTTATGCAATTCAATGCACCAAAAGGCGAGTCTGGCCGCGTCATCGCCAGCAACAATCTCATCAATAACTGGATCATGGTGAGCTTCTTGGGCGTCAACATCGCATTGTCTGCCTTGGGACTGAGCGCGACACAACAGCTATATGTTCTATTTGCAGTCGCGGTGCTCGGCGCACTATATACCATTGTCAAACTGCCACAATCACTCATTAGGTTGTGTATTTCAGCCGCGGTCGGTTTGCGTTATCGCGTCCAAGTCGGCGGCTTAGATCGCCTGCCAGCTGAGGGCGGCGTATTAATGCTGGGCAATCATATTAGCTTCTTAGATTGGGCCTTCTTGCAAATCGCAAGCCCACGCCCAATCCGCTTTATCATGGATGCAGGCTACTATCGCAACCCATTCTTCCGACCCATCGTCAAAGCGTTTGGTGCGATCCCACTAGAAAAAGGAGATTACAAAGAGGCACTACTTCAGGCCAAAAAATGCCTACAAAACGGTGAGGTGGTGTGTATTTTCCCAGAGGGCGCAGTGACCGCCACGGGCCACCTACTGACCTTTAAGCGTGGCTTTGAGCAAGTGCTAAGCGGTTCCAATGCCATTGCATTGCCCTTTTATCTCAATGGACTGTGGGGTAGTCAGTTCACACGGACCTCACGCCTAAGAGCAATCGGTGCCAAACGCAGAGACGTTTACGTACAATTCGGGCAGCCCATGGTGCAAAGCGCGACGGCACAGATCGCCAAACAAGCGGTGACTCGTTGTAGCGTAGAAAGTTGGCAGACGCGTTCTGCCGAATCTACCACCCTCGGCGAATTGCTGATCAAAAGCCTGAAATCGGGACATCCACAAGCCATTATTGATCCAACCTCTGGTGCCATTGCTGCTCGCAAGTTATTGGCAGGCGCGATTGCGTTCGCCAAAACCATTCGATCGGAAAATCCCGGCGACACGGTGGGCGTGCTTTTACCACCAGGCACGGGGTCATCTTTGATTAATATCGCGAGCTGGCTGTGCGGCAAAACGGTGGTGAACCTCAATTACAGCGCATCAGCAGCGACAGTGCTCGCCTGCGCAGAGGCCGCCAATGTACGCCGGATTTATACGGCGGATACATTTTTGCAAAAGCTCGAAGGCAAAGGCTTCGATAGCAACCTACTCTCCCGCAATATCGAATGTATCGATACACCGATGGTTCGCCAAACCATCAGCAAGGCAACATTGCTCGCTGCAATGCTGAGCAGTTATCTGCCGACATCACTCATCTTGAAGCAATGTGGTAACCAAGCAAAACCAAGCGACACCGCAACCCTACTATTTTCAAGCGGGTCCGAAGGCTTGCCCAAAGGTATTGAATTGAGCCATCAGGCGTTGATTAGCAATGCAGAGCAAGTGATCTCAGTCTTACAGCCGGATCGCAAGGAAAACATTTTCGCCGCATTGCCACACTTTCATGCCTTTGGCCTGACGGTCGGGCTGATTATGCCGCTGATTGAGGGCTTTCCAATCACCGCGTATCAAGATCCAACTGATGTTGCAGGTATGGCAAAGTCGATTGAAAAAAATAGAGCCACATTGATCATACTAACGGGCACGCTTTACCACCTCATGGCGCGTCACCCCAAAATCAAAGCCAAACAACTCGAAAGCCTAAGACTGTGTATTGCTGGTGCCGAAAAGCTACAAGACACCGTGCGCAGTGCCTTTGAGGAAAAATTTGGCAAGCAAATACTGGAAGGCTACGGCGCGACTGAAATGTCTCCGGTGGTTAGCGTCAATCTACCCGACCGCACCCTCTCAGGAACAAGCCACACTCACCTCGGCAACAAACTAGGCACCGTGGGTATGCCCATCCCAGGAACATCGATCATGATCGTCGACCCTGACACCTACCGCTCGCTGCCAGCAAACGAAGCGGGCATGGTGCTACTTAGCGGGCCGCAGATGATGACGGGCTATCTTGATAACCCAGAAAAAACCGATAACGCCGTCATCACGCTTGAGGGACAAAAATGGTACATCACTGGTGATAAAGGCATGCTGGATGAAGATGGCTATCTCAGCATTATCGATCGCTACGCCCGTTTCGCAAAAATCGGCGGCGAAATGATTAGCCTAACCTCAGTCGAACAAAAACTTAAGCAGCTCGTCGGCAATCCAGAAATCAATCTTGCCCTAACATCAATCACAGACGAATCACGAGGCGAAAAACTGGTGGTAATTAGCGATCACCCACTCGACACTTCTGGATTGCGCAAGCAGTGGCTGGCTAGCGGACATGCCGCACTGCAGTGGCCCGTAGATTTTCGTGTTGTCGAGCGTGTACCCATGCTTGGCAGCGGAAAGCTCGATTTTCAGGCATTGAAGCAGATCGCCAATGAAGTAAGCTAAATTTGCAACGATTTTCAATAGAATGCACCTTCGGGTACACTGTTTGTGCTCGCTGGGCTACGAAGCCTGGGTGTTAGCCTGACACTAAACGAGATGTTGAGCACTTTTACGATTATACGTTGCATTTACCCCCACGATAAAACGCAGAGGAATCAAGAACCTAATAACGTTTATAGATTTCAGACACACCTGTGCAACAGGGTCCGGTCCGCGGTTTTTTGCAATATAGGAAATCAGAAATCTGCAAGATCACTCGAGCGGAAAAATCACACAACGTTGAGCATCTACACGCCATCAACGTAAAAAGAGCTGTCTAGACAATTAACCAGCTTGGCACAAGCTTGACACAGTTAATAGAGTAAAACGGTAATGGGCGTGAGCCAGAAATGGCTGCAACCGTTGAGTGTAGTGGTGCCCGGGGCCGGACTCGAACCGGCACGGTGTTGCCACCGAGGGATTTTAAGTCCCTTGCGTCTACCAATTTCGCCACCCGGGC
>JABXHR010000169.1 GCA_013373515.1 Gammaproteobacteria bacterium
AGCTGTGGTTCGATTACTGGCTGGCGTTCAGGCTCTGGCTCTGGCTCGGGCTGTGGTTGTGGGTGTGGTTGTGGTTGTGGGTGTGGTTGTGGTTGTGGTTGTGGTTCAGGATTTGGTGTTAGCTCTGGTTCTGGCTTTGGCGCCGGTTCTGGTGCAAGTTCGGAAACAATACCTTCCGCCGTTGAATTCAAGCTCGCTGAAGCGACCTCAGTGTCATCATCTTCGAAACGCTCTGTTGTCTGATCATCTGACGTTGCTAGTGGTTCAGCTCTTTCCAATGGAGGTTGACTAGCAGGCTGAACTTTCGTACCCGTCAACCGAGTAGTCACTTCGGGCTCAACCGCAGACTCTGCTGGAAGAACCTCCGGCCAAAAAAACTGACAACTATAGGACTTCCCACTTGGTTGAATGAGTAATTTCAGCTCATAGCCTTGCGGGTCGAGTAGCCATGTAATATCAGGACCCAATACAAATTTTAATTCACCATTCTGCGTCCAGGCATCTTCGGGCTCAAGCCAATCAAATGCAGCCTGCCAATCAGTGGTGCCAATATTTCCAAAATCATACCCGTAGCGTGCAATCGAAAAAGAGACCCGTTCAACCGGCTCAGCTAATCCGGATATGGTAATTATCGTGTAGCCAGGTTCTCTATTTAGATCTTCACAAACGCCAATCCGTAACGCCATAACTTACCCTTCTAACTCGGCTAATAGATTTGTAAGTTTTTGATTTGCTTGCGGGTCGACACTCACTCCTCCATCAGCCCTAGCGTTTTGTTCTGCTAGCGACAGAAAACCCATCAACCAGTCGGACACGTACTCATTCTGATAACCGCTGGGCGCTTCCGTAAGTTCAGGCAGGCCACAATTGAATGGCCTAGCTTTAAAGATCGGCCGGCCTCCAACCTTTGGCAATGACTCTTCTGGTGTTTCGCGAAAACCAAGGAAATTTACATAATCGTTTACCAAGTTCGCGCCCAAACGCGTGGGTTGTGCCAAGGCTTTACGCGTATCCATTCGCAAGCGAGTTGAGTTAGCAAAAACTCGGGAGATTCGGTTTTCTATCCGTAACCGAATGAAACCCGCTTTCAACTCTTTAACAAAGTTGTGCGCGATCTCTTCAGTTAATAGATGGTACTTGAGAGTATGCGAGTCCTCTACAAAGCTTTGCAGAGATGACATCCACATACTTGATACCTCTTGAGCATATCTTTCCGGTAGGCTTTTCACCTGATTAGTATCTGCATTTTCAGATGAGGTTGAGGAAGTCTCAGCCTCTTCCAGCCCCAGCAAACTCAATATATCGTCTTCACTTGCAGCTGTCTCACTGACAACGATCGTTTCGCTGGAAAAATCCTGATCTAACCGCGTATACAGCTCCTTCAACTGCCCTTCAGCCATTGAGAACTGGCTTATCAAGCTACCGAAGCGCTCGGCTTTACTTGTTTTTACAAGCGCACGTACAACCTGTTTGCTATTTTCAATTCGTTTTTCGATTAGAACGGCAGCATCATCACCAACATGGAACTCACCAATCCTAGCTTGTAGTTCATCCCTCAACGCCGAAAACTGTGCGTGTAACTGGCTGTATTTCAAATCTGGATCGCAAACTTTGCCAAGTTCAGAGGCTAGATATGTTATACCGCCGTCATTAGTTGCGAGCGCTGCGTCCCAAGATTTTTGAGGATCTTTGAAGTGGCGAGAAACTTCCTCTGTGGATAGAAAAGCTTGCTTCAACCCTTCCATGCGCTCAACGTCTCGGGTCCCTGTTAAAAGTCCAATTTCGCGCCCTAAATCATCATACTGATACAGATTTGGAGCTTCGTAATTTGGGTTGCGTATCCAGAACGTATTGTTGAATGCCCCTTTTGTATTCCACTCGAATGGCCAACGATGCTGTTTACCAAAAAAATCCCACAGCGACGAGTGAAGACGTGTACTCCATTTAGCCGCGTAATCCTCGGCGCTATCTCCCCCGCCACCTTTACGATCAAACTCTTTGTCGAATTTCGTCAAAACAAAGAAAAGTGAAACCGGCAAATTCTCTCTTTGCAAAGGACTCTCGCCATGCGTTTCTCCGATCCATCCGTCTACCGCATCAGGTAGGGCCTTCACCTCTTGGTTGCTGTCCCCGATACACAAAAGCATGCTGGTCAGTTCTCGCTCTTCACGATAGCGCTGAAACAGATAGGCTACCTTACCTCGCAAAAAGAGCGATTCGATGCCGTTGTCCTGAGCTAGGAAGTTCTCTAAATCCCGGATCTGCTCTCTCGAACGATATCCCGGAAAATCTAACAGGTCTGTGAAATTGAAGTAGTCGTACGGAATGTCTTCAATTTGAATTACAAGCTCAGAAATCAATGCAGTGTACTCATTCCTCTGTACACGACTAGTGGTTCCTTTGGGAGTTGTAACCTCAAGTTGATCTGCTGAGGGCTCACCCAAGCCGGCTAAGGTGGCGACATCAATTACACTGCTGTTACGCGGCAGGAGAGCGCCAGGAGCTGAGTCCGACCCTAAAGCAGAGTAAGACTCGCCGGAGAAGCCCAACTGTTCCATGGCACCGTACAATCGCAGATATAAATTAGAAAAAGCTTCTGCCTCTCCCCACAACACAGTCAAGAGATTAGCACGCTCTGCCGGGGGTAATTTAGGGAGTAATACTGAAAGGGCCTCCCAAAAGAGCTCGTCTAAACTACGAATGCGCTCCACACCCCGAAAATTCTTGACGAAATAATCTCTGAGATCAAAAACATCTTCAGCCGTTAGACCATCGAAGTTTTCGGAACAGACAGACTTTTCCGCCTTCGAAAGGAGTTCAGAGATGTACTCTGAAGGCAACGGGTCAATTGATGCCGGATCAGTATCAGAGAGGTAGGTATTCCCCAATATCTTGATTATATCTAGCTGACTCAGAAGTCTAGTTTTGACGGGGGCATTTGGGAACGGAAGATTGTTCTCTCGTATAGAGAAACGGGTAACGATACCTGTTGATTCTTTACCACCAATCGGGTTTATCTCTTCTAGAAAATCTACCGACTCGTTCCCAATTTTAGCTCTGAGGGGGTTATTACCCTCCCTCGCTAGCGCGGAAATGAGGTAAGACTTACCTGCCTGACTGGGGCCGAACACGGCGACAGTCATGGGTCGCTTTGCTGCTACGGAAAGCCGACTCAATTTAGTTGCGTATTTGTTGAATTCCCTCTTTATTGCACCAAGCTCAGGTCCAACTGTCTCCGGATGCTTCGTGCTCCACGCTATAAATTCTTTAGCTACACCCGCTGCTGCTTCGCACTGGGCGGAAAGTGTATGATCTTTTTCTCGCATATTTTTATCCCCCAGTTATTAAACGTCTACGTCAAAAGAACCAGTATCCATCCAGTATCCCTGATCATTACGAAGAGTTTGTAATCGGAAACGCACAAGTGATCTAGGTAAAGTCATCCCATCGGCATCCTCGATAGATTCAATCTCGAATAATTTAAAATCTTTCTTAGCTTCATCCTCTTCAGGAATTCTCTCAAGCGTTATCCTCAAAGGTAGATTTAAGCGCTTAGCTTCAGAGCGGTCCGCAAAGTCCATTCTGTACATCAAAGTTCCGGGCCAACGCTCAACATTCATCTGCCTGAAGCCGATGAACATGGGACCACTGAACAAAACCTCACCGCTCTCCGGCACAGAGGCGCCGTTTCGTTCGGTGCTTCCGCCCTCTAAGTTGATATCCGCGAAACATAAATTGGTGTTTTTAATCTGGCTTGAGTCATCCATACGCCCGATATAGCGCGCGGTAGAACCCGGATTCATAACATCACTCTTCATGTTGAACCCGACCAAATACCCATTTGAAAGCGCACATATCATTGCGCCGACGGCTGCGGTAGTTTTAGGGTCTGAGAGCCGCCCCCTTAGGTCTCGGAATGGATACCAAGCGCCAACCTTGTAGTTGTGCATCGAGATGATGCGATCTACAGGCACAGGTAGCTTCGCTTTTACTGTGTTGTATACCCCCGGCATCATACTCGGACGCCCAGATAACAACACATAGTCACAGGAGTAATGATTTATCAACTCGCAGAGATCCCCCAGCACGTCGCCCATCAAGCGACTGACGCGCGAGTCAACTACGTTCAAATCTATAGGAAACTCTATGGACTCAAAATCTAGTGGCACCCCTCCATAAGTTTCAATTCCTGATTTCAAGTATGTCATTACGCTCTCAGTCGGGCGGGACTCCTCATCAAAGATATCTAAAAACTTTAATGTGTACGCGGATTCTCCATGACTGACATCGTAGTGCTCATAAAGACTGATTATTCGGAGAGCGACTGGAATTAATATCTGATTGCTGAACAATCTACGTCGTAAGTGCTCTCGCTCATCTTCATTCGCTCGACTTTCGCCGAATAGTGAAGCAAGGAGCATCTTCGGCTCAGCCACGCCCGATTGCTCAATGTATTTCTCAAAACAAGGAAGTACATGGCCTTCGATAACTGTTCGAACAATATCGTCACCAGCGAGGTTAAAACCCTCATGAATCTCCTGTACAGGGGTAATTAGATCACCATCCTGCAGTGAGTAAGTTGTAATAATTAGGTCGGTCGTACCACCACCTACATCAATAGAGGCGACTCGCAGACGATTGTGTCGATCTGGATCGCTAAATCGACTGCTTGCAGAAAAGAAATCCGCTGACTCACCTCGGAAGTTTAGCTTCACTTCGTTATAAAGAAATACGGCTTGCGTACCGGTCGCTTCGTCCCACTTTAGAATGAGTTCAGGGGTATCATCAGGCGGCACTTTAAGAAGCTCCATTACCCGCTTTTTGGCGAGACCAGCGCGCCGTTCAAACAATTTACGCTCGGATAGTGCCATCGCTGTCGGCATGGTGAGAACGATTCGGTTTAGCCTTCTTGGTAAAGAAGTATTTGAACGCCGGCTTCGCTGGCTATAAGAGTTAATCTGCATCAGCGCCTGCGCGATAACTTCGGCAATGTAGAACATCATCATCGAACTGCGTGAGTAAGATGCCTGGGTAGCGCATGCCGAATCCGGGTCCGATTTATCCCACTCTTCGCCAGAGTTTGTAATACTTTGGAAGAAAGCGCCGCGAATTGCCGGCGACCTCCCGGGCCGCTCACCGCCAGATCCAAAGCTATTAAAAAACCAATCATGGCTTTGTTCTCGAGTATCCCAAAGGTAGCGTTTCGGTGAAGACATGCCCGTCTGTCCGTCCGTATCGCGCGCTGCATTAAACAGCCTATTAGCCTCCCAACCGACTCGCGCAGGTGTTGGCCATGAGAATGCATCGCCTCTACTACGCTGCGTCAATCGATTGTTGCCGAAGGTCTCACGATGAAACTCGATCATACTGGGGAACGGATGCTGGTAAGTTACCTCAGCAGAGCTCAAATCTCTGAGTTCAAGTGAGTAACTGTTATTCAGATCAACATCATCAGAATCGCCCGATTCGATCAAAATACCGCAAGTACGCGAGTTTCCAATATCTAAGACAAAATCCACATTAACAGGCTGGTACTGAATCGGTTCGCTGACTGTATCGGTGAAAACAAAACGAGGGATTAGTCCGATCTCACTTAAGAAATCCATTAGAGCCGCATAAAAAGCAAATGCTAGACCGGGTTCTTGATTAGCCTTTGCAGATTCAAATCGTTTAGGGCCGTACCTATCCATGAGATAAGTATCGTTAGCATCTTCTATAATGGACTCTCCCCAAGAGTCCTCTATCAGAAAGTCCAAGTCGCTCATGCGATTCGCCAGCATAAATTGCGCACCGGTCATAACATCCGACTTGGACGGAGCAGCGTAGGGCCTATTGGGGAGGGTATCTAAGAGGTTGGTATCCACAATTACCGTGACACGATGAGTAAAACCGCTCAAATCTGGTTCAGCAAGCTGAGTGAATCTCACTCGAGCCCAATTAAGCGGGCCGCGCTCGAGCCTTATTGATCCAGACTTAGTCTCCTCCGCCACTCGCAGCAGCGGTAACGGCAGCCACTTACCAACATATGCCTCAAGTGCGCGAGGAAGATTGACGGAAAGTAGATTATCTTCGGAAACCTTACGTCCATCCTCATCAAGATATCCACCAAAGGTTTCATCTTGGTTAACCCTGCGCAGTAGATTCCCACTTTTTTCGGAGACACGCGTATACATCGGTGAAATGCGGTGAAGGTTAAGATCGAATCCAAAATCTAAAAACTGTATGCCGCTATGCGGGATAATTGAGACGAATTTTGCATTTGTTGTTTCAGGAAGCGACATTGAGCTGATCCCTATCTAAATTAAGTTTTTCCCTAACATTACTTGCAGTCACCAAGTGCCTTTCTGACTAGCCAAAAGCCCGCAACGTCAAAATCACCCACTGTTTCATTGCCTTTCACTTGAAGTTTGAGCGTAGTCAGGTCGTTAAAGGGGTCAAAAATCACCTCTAGGTTTTTGGGCCCTCTACCAACTAGGATTGTCCCATTACTAGATGGAATACTGTCCCACGCCTGTTGAATCGAACCCTCCATGTTCTTAGAAACCAGAACAGACTGTTCGCCTGCTTGAAGATTCGTATTATTAGTTCGCCAATAGACATTCCGCTGGTCTTTTTCGCAGGACGCATACAACGTTGAAGTGTTGTTTTTGTCAGCCACCGCGTACATCAGGCCTTTGGCTCCGTCACGGACCTTCTTCCACCGCCCCGCTACCTCTGGTTGATCTATACCCGGATAGTCAGCTTTTAACTTTTCAATCTGTGATTGAAGGTCTTTTACCTCATTTGATGCTTTCTCAACCACCGGATTGTAGAGGCGTAACGTGTTTTGGAGCTGCTCCAACTGTTTGCGTTTCTCTTGTAGCTCCAACTCAATATTTGTCCTCTCCGAATCGTTTTCACCTTCTACCAGTGAGTCCTTCTTTTGCTGCAGATTCTTCACTTCGGTCTTTTCGTCCTCAAGTTGCCGCAGGAGGTCATCAATAGCAGCGTTTTTCTTTTCTAGTTGAGCCTCTATCGAGCTGAAACTATCTTCCAATTGCTTTACATCACTACCTTTCGAGGCAAGCTCCTCTTGCAACCTTGTAAACTCCGCCTCCAGGTCAGTAGCAGCCGCAACTGCGGTTGCGGTATCAACCCGGACCTTCGCCAATTGAGAGTTCACTTGCATCAACTCTTGTTGAAGCTCAGCAATCGTAGCCGAGTTTTCGTCAGAGGAAGACGGATTAGTTTCGCCCTCGGCGATGAGTCTAATGACCTCAGATCTGTCGAGCGTTCTGTCATCGTTAGTTCGCTCTCGCAGGTAGGCATCTAACGCAGAACAGAATTTACTTTCAGAGCTGGCTCGCGGGGCCGGCCAGTCAACTGTGACGGTCCCCCCACAATAGAGGGCTTCGGGGTTACGTTTAGAACCAGATGCGTTACCCCTGCAACCGGGATACTGCACGCCTTTGCTTGCGGGAACCAAAGTATTGCCAAGCCTCAAATCCCCAACAAATAAATTTCTATCGCCTTTCCTAGAATCAGGTGCAGCATGGTCATTCTCAAAAGTTATGCCTATGCTCTGGATAACACCAATTTTCTCTGGCAACTGAATTGCGGCGTTTTGTATCGACTTTCTCCATTCGAGTCCGTTATACCGCCGCCCCGACTCAGTGTCCAAGGTCTCTTTGACTGTTAACTTGGGGGATTTCCAAGTACCACCGTCATGTTTAACCACTACGGAATAGACGGGAGCACCACGATAGGATTCACCCGCAATTTCAACATTTAGCATTCGATCTACAACTTCGATAACTGGGTCAATGTTGCTATCTTGGGATAAATAACCGGTATTAACCAAGCCCTTCGCTAACCTTTCAGGGCGGTTCAACCCGAAATTCGGAGCGTCGTTAGAATCGATTGCCCAGGTAGAACCGCAAAGCCGATCACCCTTGCCTAATTCGGTGTCAGTGTTGCTGGCGCAAAAGTTGTTCTTTTGGTTGCAAAATGGTTCTACTTTGGGCGGTGCTGCTGCTCCAAGAAGGAGTGCTACCTCGCCCTTCGAATAGTGCCCGTTGCTGTTGCCTTTTTCTCGTTCAAACGTTCGCAACGCGGCACAGAAATCGTTATTGAGAACCGAGTTACCCGCATAAACCGTTTTTAGTCGTTCGTGGAGTTTATAACTGTTTCTTTCCTGACCTGCCCAGCCCATGCCACATAGCGTGTTCGCGTTCCCCGAGAGCAACAGATCAGCCTCGCGTACGCTGAACCGACCATCACCGTTGCCTCGATTCCTCTCAAAAGCTTTAACTGCCTCACACAATTCCACTGAAATTCTTCCGCCAAAAGGTCGAGATAGAACACCTTCATTGACTAAAATTTTTTCAATTTGGGCGATATTAGGACGCGAAGACAAAGGCCAACTCAGCTCGCAAAGCGATGATGCTAAGCTAATTTGGCTGAAACCGAATAGTAAGCAGAGAACTTGAAAACATCGAGAATAAACGTTCCTCGCCTGCCACTTGAAAAAACGTGGTTTTGAAATCATCGTCCACACTCCTCTAGGCTTGGAAGTACTACTTCTTGTAAGCCATTGATATCAAATAAACTGGAGTGTTTAGAGGATTCCAGCATTAATTCAAGTCTCGTTTGTGAGGTGTGAAATGAGACAAATTCTTTCACTTCAGCTAAACCAGACCTGTATAGAATCCTCCGATCGGTTCGAGGATACTTCAGCCAAAGCGTTTTTCTGCTCTCTTGATTTGGCCCTTTGGACGACACTGTTACATCAGAATTCGGAAGATCCGCTGTCGACGGTAATTCCCACTGCAAATATGGTTTTTTGGAAACACAACCCGCTGCTAAACGAGATTGACCGAACTCATTCTTATCTGACACCACAACGTACAGATATCCATTTTCTAGAGTGTATTTACGCCATTTATTTTTAGGTTTGTTTTCAACAGGAGGCTTACTGGTAGCTAGCGCCTCAAGTTCAGCTAATTGCTGTTTTAATTTGGACGCTAAATCACGCTGTCTTTTGACTTCGCGTTTCTGAGAATCGAGTTCTTTTTCAGTTTTCGATAATATTTGACTTACCTGTTGAAGCTCTGCGGTAAAGCCCTCAGAGCTTTTATCATTTCTTGCGTTTTGCTCTTCTAGAGCCTTTATCTGTCGCTCAAGAACTCTCCTCTGAGCTTCGAGCGAACTCTTTTCCGCAATAAGGCTGAGCTGGTAGTCCTCCTTTTTATCGAGCTGCGCTTCGATAGAACTGCGGGCTGACGTCAACTCTTCGCCCTTTTTAGACTGCTTGTCTATCGCGCGACGTATCTCCGCGCCCTCCAAATCAACTCGCTGTCTCGCCTTGTATAGAACCCATTCTGCGTCCTTTCGTTTCTTTTGGGCCGCTATCAGCTCTGCTTTAGCCGTCCGCAGTCCCTCGCGAAGTTCGGATTCTCCTTTGCCTGGAGAGTTGCTTTCAGAAGGCGGTGCACTCATACCTCTCGCAAGAAGTTGATTCGTAGCTTTCAATTCCAGATTAACATTACTACGTTGCTCACTAGCCACAAACTTATCCACGGCAGCACATGTCATGGGCCCCAAAATTCCATCGGCTTTCCCGTTCAAGTAGCCAGACGCTATCAATCCCATTTGAATAGATTTTATATCAAGCGCCCGACTGCTCTGAACCCACCTGTATCCACAAATAAATTGACTGTCGTCTATATAGGCAGAGAGCTTTTTGTCAGAATCTTTCAGCCACCCCTCTGACTTACCCGCAAAGTGCCTCTGCCAAGTAGGCAAAGTACTAGCGAATAGCTGTCTAGAGTTAACAGCCGTCTTCAAAGCTTGAGAAACAATTTGGTCGTAATTGGCAATAAGATACGAGAGAAGGGTCTTTGGATGTCCATCTACCGACTGGAAGATCATAGACGCGCGTGCAATTCCCGAACGCCTCTCGTTATCTGGATTGATCCATAGAAAAGCACAGCAACTTCGCCCCAAGAGCTCTTTCTTATCCATCCAACCCGGCTTTAATTCAAATAGATTGGGAACCGTATGCTCCTTGGTGACCGTTCTACCATCTCGAGGACCATAAACACCGAATTCGAGACCATCCCGATTTACTAGGTAGTCGAATACGATAGTGCTTTGAAGATACGGAACGCCATCAACTTTTACGTCAGAGAGTTTTATATTAATACTCTTCGTATCGTGCTCACCTTTATCAGAGCCGTTGTAGAGCGAAACCTTCATGCCTTGGTATGTTACTCTCGGGGCGGCCTGTGCTATTGCTCCTGAAAATAACAAAACAAAGCCGACAAGGTAGCTAAACTGTCGCAGCAATGCAGGCAACTCTGAGGTCATTACGATTCCAATTCTTTGTTATTAAATAGATAATATGCTTTGTTTGCAGATAAATGGCTAGTCTTCTTTTATAGCTTATTATGCAGCACCATATTCCACTTACTTGGAAGCAATTTGCATACCAACTATATGTTTTTTATTGATGATTTGCTGTTTTACTGAGACAAATCTTAGGGGTCTGAGCTTCACAGACCGCACTTAACTAAACCTGCGAGCTGTGCAGGTCGCTGGTGCTGCAATAACAGCGATAAAAAGACCCGGCCATGCCGGTTTTTTTGTTACTTGGAGCAACTCTCTGGTCTTGCGCTCTAGTCTTGTGAGACCTCCTCGCTAGCTTTTTGGCTCTCTATCCCTTTGAAGACTCTTGGCTAAATTGAGGACTCTTTATTGGATTAAGGGCTCTTTATTACGTTGATGACTCTTTATTGAGTTGAAGACTCTTGTTTGCCCTGTTGATGACTCTGCATCACCCTCTTGAGCTCAGCGCTCTTCTCGCTCACATC
>JABXHR010000075.1 GCA_013373515.1 Gammaproteobacteria bacterium
AATAGTCAAACTCACAGGCCTGGCCGATCACGATCGGGCCCGCGCCAATGATCATAATGCTCTTAATATCATTTCTTTTTGGCATGGGTGTTTCCTAGGCTTTGGCTTGGTTCATCATGTCGATAAAGCGATCGAACAGCGGAAAGAGATCTTGTGGGCCCGGGCTCGCTTCTGGATGTCCTTGGAAGCTAAAGGCCGGGCAATCGGTGCGCTCGATGCCTTGCAGGCTTTGATCGAATAGCGAGCGGTGAGTGGCAACCAAATGTTCGGGCAAGCTTTCTTCGTCAACTGCAAACCCGTGGTTCTGGCTGGTGATCATCACGCGCTTGGTCTTGAGGTCTTGCACCGGGTGATTGGCTCCATGGTGGCCAAATTTCATCTTGACGGTTTTGGCACCGCTGGCCAACGCCAGCAGCTGATGCCCCAAGCAAATGCCAAACACCGGCACCTGCTTGTCGAGAATGGTCTTGATGGCGGCGATGGCGTAATCGCAGGGCTCTGGGTCGCCGGGGCCGTTACTGAGAAATACACCATCTGGATTCATGGCCAGTACTTCTTCGGCGGGCGTCTGTGCAGGCACGATGGTCAGATCACACCCTTTGCTCACCAAGATGCGGGCGATGTTGCACTTTATGCCAAAATCATAAGCCACCACTTTGAGCGGCAATTCCTCAGCACTGCGTTCGGCTAAAGCGCCCTCGCCCAACTCCCATACAGACTGACGAAACGGCGCACTGTCCTTGCGACTCACGACTTTGGCCAGATCCATCCCTGCGAGACCGGCAAATCCCTGCGCTTGCTTGAGTGCTTGTGCTTCGTCAATATCACCTGCCATCAGGCAGCCGTTCTGTGCGCCCTTGTCGCGCAAGACACGCGTGAGACGGCGAGTATCAATACCGGCGATGCCAACCACACCGCGAGATTGCAAGTAATCGGGCAAGCTCGTTGTCGCACGGAAATTGCTGTGACGACGCGGCACATCACGCACGATCAAACCCCCGGCGTGGATTTCGCCTGATTCTTCGTCTTGTGGGTTGCAACCGACGTTGCCGATGTGTGGATAGGTGAGTGTGACCAATTGCTTGGCATAGGAAGGATCGGTGAGAATTTCTTGATAACCGGTCATCGAGGTATTGAAGACCACTTCACCAACGGATACGCCAGATGCACCGACGCTGATGCCGCGGAAGACACTTCCGTCGGCGAGCACTAAAATCGCAGGGTGTTGCAATGCTTTTCTCCAAAGCTTGAATACAAAAACGGGAAAAGCGTTTACTTTTCCCGAATTAGTGACAATGCTGAGCGTCGTTTGTGGTGCGCCGCCTCAGTAGTCGGTGGATTATACCCGCATTTTGGCCGCAATTCCAAGTTGCAATCCAGCATCAAACCACGCGATGCAGAGCCGTTTCAATGCAAACAAAACAGGCAGTTTCAAAGGCGACACAAGCGCAGCAGCTGATGAGAGGCAAACACTTGGCGGTCTACCAAATCTAAGCCCCGCTCGAGAGCCCATTGCTCGCGATCGCCCTTACCCTCCTCAAGGTAATCAAAACACGCTATCGATGGCGTAGACGCCGACAAGTAATCGTAATGGTCGCGCCGATTGACGCCCGCAAGCTTGTATACCGGCAGCTGCAAATCGTAAGACAATCGGGCCGCATCTTGATAACGGCCTGCAAACAGCGGCACGGTGCGATCTCGTGCCACTAGCGCATCCGTTAGGTACTCGAAACGATAAATTTCCGTAACCCTTGGCCCTGCACTGCCCTGTGGAAGTGGACGCCAAATGGCTTGCGCAAAAACCACGCTCAGCAAAATCGCCCAAAATCCCACAGTGAGTTTCACCCAGCGCATCGTGCCAAGAGCGCTAACCGCAAGCGGAATCAAAAATGGATAGGCCACTGCGATCCAATTGGCATTAGCGGGCGACTGGGTAGAGGCATAACCAAAAAATACCACCGGCAGCAGCGCAAACCATCGGTACGCCGACATGGCGGGATTTGCACGGCTAAATGCCATTCCAGCCGCCCAAGCCAGCACCGGTGTCAGCAATACCACCTGCGTGAGTAAAAATAAAGGCAAGCCCATCAAGCCAGGTTTGCGCGTTCCCAAACCATGATCGAGCTGAAACAAAAATGAGTCAAAATTGTGCTGCGCATTCCAGACAAACACTGGCAATGCCGCAACGATGCAACACACCATTGCCACCAGCACGCCCATCGAATCCGCCAGCCTGATGCGCCTGGCCCACACACCCCAGAGTAATGCCGTTAACCCAAACAACGCCATCGGATATTTGGCCACAAACCCCAACCCTAGAATCAATCCAAACACGGCAAAATTCGCCAGTGACTTGTGTATCACCAAGTGCTGCAGCCACCAAAACCCAAGTGCGTAGAACGTCATCATCGGCAAATCGGGCGTCACAATCTGCACCGCACCGCCGACCAGCGGATGAACTAGCAGCAGTGCAACCGCCCAAAACAGCTTTGGTCCCAGCAACACCTGACTAAACGACAGTGCAAATATCCATATACCGAAATGGCCAAAAATGATCGCAGGAAAGCGAACAGCATGGCCCAGCCCCTCAAGCGGTTGTCCCAGCCAAAACAGCCAAGCCACCATCGGCGGATGATCAAAATAACTCAGACTCAGATGATGCCCCCAGACCCAGTAATAGGCCTCGTCATCAAACAGCGGGGTGATGCCTGCAAGCAGCAGTTTAAATAGCAAACTTCCGAGCATCAGTCTGACCACTGCCCGGTCGTTAATCATCAGGGAGGGAAACATATTGGTGGCTATACCACCTGCGCCAAGTCGCCTTTGAGCTCGAGCCACGCTTTGCGATCAGCAGCACGCTTCTTACCGAGCAGCATGTCGAGCATATTGTCGGTCTCTTGGTAGTCATCACTCAGACTCAACTGCACCAAGCGACGCGTATCAGGGTGCATTGTCGTCTCACGCAACTGCGAAGCATTCATTTCGCCCAAACCTTTGAATCGTGTAACTTGCGGTTTGGCGCGTTTACCTTCGGCCTTGAGGCGCTCTAGCAAATGATCGCGCTCTGCTGCATCCAAGGCGTAATGCACTTCCTTGCCAATGTCGATTCTGTAAAGTGGTGGCATGGCCACATAGACATGCCCTGCGGCAACCAGCGGGCGGAAGTGTTTAACGAATAATGCACAAAGCAAAGTTGCGATATGCGCACCATCAGAATCCGCATCGGCGAGAATACAAATTTTGCCATAGCGCAACTCGGACAAATCCGAACTGCCCGGCTCCAAGCCAAGCGCGACCGAGATATCGTGCACCTCTTGCGAGCCGAGCACCACATCGCCATCGACTTCCCAAGTATTCAGAATCTTGCCACGCAGCGGCATGATGGCCTGAAAATCACGATCACGCGCTTGTTTGGCAGAACCGCCAGCCGAGTCCCCTTCGACCAAAAACAACTCAGTGCGGCTGAGATCAGTGCTGGTGCAGTCGGTGAGTTTGCCAGGCAAAGCAGGCCCAGAAGTCACGCGCTTGCGCACGACTTTTTTCTCAGCGCGCTGGCGGCGCTGGGCCGAGGCGATACACAGCTGCGCCAACGCATCGGCACTCTCAGCGTGTGACCCTAGCCACAGCAAAAACGAATCCTTAACTGCATTGCCAACGATCCCTGCCGCCTCTCGCGACGACAGCCGCTCCTTGGTTTGACCGGCAAACTGTGGATCGATCATTTTCAGTGACAAAACGTAGCTCACACGATCCCAAATATCCTCAGGCGCGAGCTTGATGCCACGCGGCAATAGATTGCGAAAATTACAGTATTCGCGCATCGCATCGGTCAGACCCGAGCGAAGCCCGTTGACATGCGTACCGCCGCTGGCCGTCGGCACCAAATTGACGTAGCTTTCGCCAACGCCCTCGCCGCCTTCGGGCAACCAAGCCACCGCCCAATCGACGCCGTCAGTATTGGAGCTAAAGCTGCCTTCAAACGGCTTTTCTGGCAGCAAAATATGATCTTGCAATGACTGGCTGAGGTAGTTGGCCAGCCCTTCGGCGTAATGCCATTCGACTTGCTCATCATTTTGTTTATCTTCAAAACTCACGGTTAGGCCTGGACAGAGCACGGCCTTAGCACGCAGGAGATGTTTGAGCTTGGTGGTTTGGTACTTATCGGTGTCGAAGTACTTAGGATCAGCCCAAAATCTCAGGCTGGTGCCGGTGTTTTTCTTGCCAACGCTGCCTACGGTTTCGAGCTCGCTTGCGACGTTGCCATCGGCAAATGCCTGCAAGTATTCATTGCCATCGCGCTTAACGCGCACTTCGAGGCGCGTCGACAGCGCATTGACCACCGACACGCCGACGCCGTGCAAACCACCGGAGAATTTATAATTGTCCGAGTTGAATTTACCACCTGCATGCAGCGTGGTGAGTATGACTTCCACCCCGGGGCGACCTTTCTCTGGGTGAATATCGACCGGCATGCCGCGACCATTGTCTTGGACTTCTAGCGAGTTATCCTCGTGCAGAATCACTTTGATCGCGTCGGCGTGCCCGGCCAAAGCCTCATCTACACTGTTATCGATAACTTCTTGAGCGATGTGATTTGGTCGCGTGGTGTCGGTATACATCCCCGGACGCTTGCGAACTGGATCTAACCCACTTAATACTTCGATAGACGCGGCGTCGTAATTATTGTTTGTGGTCACCTGAGTACACTCAAAATCGCTAGATTTAACCCGTTGATTGTAGCATTTGATGGGCGCGGTGATTGAAATCACGCGCCAAGTCGCTACATTAGGCTGATCTTAAGTTCAATTCAGGAAGCATCCATGTCGGATTCGCCGAACATTTCGGTCGTCACCACCGAGACTTTTATGAGCGATGTCATCGACCGCTCAGTCACTACGCCCGTTTTGATCGATTTTTGGGCTGACTGGTGTGGGCCTTGCAAAAGTTTGATGCCGATTCTTGAAAAGTTGGCCGACGAATACAACGGCGCATTCCACCTCGCCAAAATCAATGCCGACGAAGAACAAGCCATTGTGCAACAAGCACAAATCCGCAGTCTGCCCACCGTCATGCTCATCATGAACGGCCAACCCGTTGATCAGTTTATGGGGGCACTCACAGAAGGCGAAGTGCGTGAATTTCTAAATAAGCACATCACCGCCGCCGAACCAGCAGCGGCAGAGGCAACGCCCGCAGAGCAGGCTGACGCACTACTCGCCACCGGCAATATCGATCAAGCATATGAGCTTCTCAAGGCAGCACAAGCTGAAGACCCAACCAATCCGGACATTTTGCTAAAAATCGCGGGCATTGCCCTGGAAAAAGGCGACACTGAAACCGTTCAAAGCGTGATGGGCATTTTGCCAGAGGACGCCAAGGGCCGAACGGAAGCCAAGCAGATCCAAAGCCTTCTCAAATTTGTCAAAGCCGATGATCAATCGCTCGATTTCGCGACACTTGCAGACGGTTTTGCCGCTGGCACACTCGACAGTGCTTCACTCTACCAACTGGGCGTCAAACAAGCGCTGCGCCGAGATTTCGCCGCGGCGAGTGATGCATTTTTCAAACTGTTGATGACCGATAGCAGTTATCAAGACGGCGCTGCCAGAAATGGCCTATTGGCGTTGTTTGAAGTGCTGGGCGATGACCCGCTCGTGGGCAAGCTGCGTCGCAAGATGTTCACCTTGCTCCACTGATGACGCACCCCGCCGACCGTCGCCGTGTGCGACGGTGAGACTAAAGCCACTAAATCCAGTGGCTTTTTAATTTTCGCCCTTAAAGATTTTGATAATTTCAGCCGCTGGCTGGTAGCCCGGCACGGTCGTGCCATTGTCAAAAATCAGCATCGGCGTGCCTCTGAGACCCGCTTGGCGCGCCAAGTCGACATGCTGCTCGATAGGGTTGGCACAGACATCCGTAAACGCTGGAACATCGCCATTTTTGGCGTCATCCATGGCTTTAGCGCGATCCTCAGAACACCAAATCGCGATCATTTCACGGTGCACCTTACTGCCCAGTCCTTGGCGCGGGTACAGCAAATACTTGACGGTAATACCGGCTTCTTGCAGCTCGGGAACGTCGTCGTGCAGTTTACGGCAATAGGGACAGGTATGGTCTGTAAACACATACAACACATTCTTCAACTCGCCATTTTCGCTCCGCGGGAAGTCGATGGTTTGCCCATCGAGTGCTGCCAGCCCATTTTGGACAAGTTCCGTGCGGCGCGCTTGCGTGACATTAACCTGCGTTTTAATGTCCAAAATCTCACCACTAATCAAATAGGCGGCATCCTCTGTGACATAAGAGATATTGCCATTGGTAATCAACTCGTAGACGCCATCAATCGGCGTGGCCATCAGTGAATCGATTGGCAAACTGGGCAGGCGAGCCTCCAAATTCTGCCTCGCGGTTTCAACGTCCGCTTGAGCGACGCCAATTAGCGTAAGGGCTGTCAGCATCAGCGCTTTGATTGCTTTCAAAATTTATCCTCTTGGGTGATGGGCTTGATGCAAGGACTTTAACCTCGCCTTGGCCACGTGGGTGTAAATTTGTGTGGTCGACAAACTAGAATGGCCGAGCAATAGCTGTACCACGCGCAAATCGGCATCGTTGTCGACTAAATGTGTCGCAAATGCATGGCGCAGCCCATGTGGCGAGACGCTGCTGGGCAATCCTGCGATCTCGGCGTAGTGCTTCACGCGCTGCCAAAACCCCTGTCGAGTCATTGGGCCCGCTTTCTGCGACAAAAACAGATACTCACTTTGCCCCGCATTGGCAAACTGCAGTCGAGCGGTTTGCACATAATATTCAAGGTGTTGCAGTGTTTGCGTCGCCATGGGAACCATGCGCTCCTTGGCACCCTTGCCAAAACAGCGAATGGCCCCAGCACTCCAAATGACATCGGTAATGGTCAAACTGACTAATTCGCTCACGCGTAAGCCGCAGGCATACATCAGCTCCAGCATCGCGGCATCTCGTGCGCCAATTGGGTCTGAGCGATCTGGCGCAGCAAGCAAGGCCGCGATGCCGGCGACCGATAACGACTTGGGCAATAATTTGGGCAACTTTGGCATGTCGACATCGGCAAAGGGATTACCCATCAACCGACCATCGCGCAAAGCAAGTGCATAAAATCGTCGACAACTCGACAGCAAACGTGCAAACGAGCGGCGCTTGATCAACGCATGCTGTGCCAATATAAAGCTTTGCGCCTTTTCGGCGGTCAGCTCAAGCAGTGCGCCGTCGCCGACCCAAGCGGCGAGT
>JABXHR010000039.1 GCA_013373515.1 Gammaproteobacteria bacterium
CTGAGGACGTGGTGTTTTCCTTTGAAAAGTTTATGACCCAAGGCGTGCCGCAGTTTGCGTCATTTTATGAAGATGTCGACAGCTATACGGCGCTCGATGAGCACACGGTGCAATTCAAGCTCAAGCAATCCAACCGCGATGTGCTGTTTGCACTCGCCACCCTCACCATCTTGCCAAAGCACTATTGGGCTGAGCGTGACTTGTCCGAGCCTTTGCTCGAACCCCCGCTTAGCTCAGGCCCCTACAAGGTCAGCGATTTTGAGATGGGCAGTTGGGTGAAATATGAACGCGTCGACGACTATTGGGCTGCAGATTTGCCCGTCAACAAAGGGCGCCACAATTTCGGCAGCCTGCGATACGACTATTACAAAGACACCAACGTCGCCCTTGAAGCCTTTAAAGCTGGCGAGTTCGATCTGCGCCAAGAGAACGTCTCCAAAAACTGGGCGGAACTCTACAACGGCCCCAATATGGAGGCTGGGTATATCGTCAAAGAGGAAATTCCGCACGAAATTCCGCAAGGCATGCAAGGCTTTGTGTTTAATACAGAGCGCGAGTTTTTTAGTGATGTGCGCGTGCGCGAGGCACTGACGCTGGCGATGGACTTTGAGTGGATGAACAAGTCACTGTTCTATGACCAGTACAGCCGTAGCTTGTCGTACTTTCAAAACTCCGACTACCAAGCCAGCGGACTACCGAGTGATGCCGAGGTCGCCGCACTTGAGCCCTATCGCGATGAAATACCCGCCCGCGTATTCACCGAAGCCTACAGCTTACCTGTCACTGATGGCAGTGGCCGCAATCGCCGCGAACTGCGCAGAGCGGGCCAGTTACTCGATGCAGCAGGCTGGGGTTTGGTGGACGGCAAACGCGTCAACGCGGAGGGCACCGAACTGACATTTGAACTGCTCGCCTACTCACCAACGACCGAGCGCATCACCACCCCACTGATCAAAAACCTAGAAAAACTCGGCGTCAGCATGAGTATTCGTATGGTCGACACCGCCCAATACACCAAGCGCATGCGCGATCGTGATTTCGACATGATCTCTTCATCTTGGCAGACCATGCTCTATCCCAACTCAAACTTGCTGTTCTATTGGAATAGCAACTACATCGATTCCACCTACAACAAACCCGGCGTGCGAAGTGCCGCCGTCGACGCCCTGACCCAAGCCATCGCCGACAATCAAGAGAACCCAGACCAACTCGCCGTGCTCGGCCCAGCCTTAGACCGCGTGTTGCTTTGGAACTTCTATGCCATTCCGCAGTGGCATATCAGCATGTTCCGCGTGGCCTACTGGGACAAATTCGCTCGCCCAAGTCTGCGCCCTGCTTACGACCTCGGCGTCGATACCTGGTGGATTGACGCCGAAAAGGCCGCCAAGCTCCCAGAGGGGCGTCAGTGACCAGCTACCTGATTCGTCGCCTGCTGCTGATTATCCCAACGCTGTGGGCGATTTTGACCATCAACTTTTTTATCGTACAACTGGCTCCCGGCGGGCCGGTCGAGCAGGCCATTGCACAAATGCAAGGGCTGACCGATGGCTTGATGGAGCGCATTGCGGGCAGTGATGGCGGCGAACTCAAGGAGGCCGATGCGACGCTAGACTCCAAAGGCGCGCGCGGGCTAGACCCGGAAGTGATCGCGCAAATCGAAGCGCAATTTGGCTTTGACAAGCCCATCGGCGAGCGCTATGTCGACATGCTGCTGCGTTATGCACAGTTTGATTTTGGCGATAGCTTATTTAGAGGCCGCACCGTGATCGAGCTCATCAAGGAGCGCCTGCCCGTTTCGATCTCGTTGGGATTGTGGAGCACGCTGATTATCTATTTGATCTCCATCCCGCTTGGTATCAAAAAAGCCATCAACCACGGCAGCCGCTTTGATGTGTACACCACCACGGCGGTAATTATTGGCTACGCCATCCCCGGTTTTCTATTTGCCTTCGCGCTGATTGTGCTGTTTGCCGGCGGTACGTATTTTGATTGGTTTCCGCTACGCGGACTCACCTCACCAAATTTCGATGACCTAAGCCCTTGGGAGCAAATCAAAGACTACGCGTGGCACATGACCTTACCGGTGCTGGCCACCGTGATTGGCGGCTTTGCCACGCTCACCCTGCTGACCAAAAACTCCTTTCTCGATGAAGTGCGCAAGCAGTACGTCACCACCGCCAAGGCCAAGGGACTCACCGACAGCCAAGTGCTATATGGCCACGTCTTTCGAAACGCCATGCTATTGATTATTTCAGGCTTCCCAGCGGCGTTGATTAGTATCTTCTTCGGTGCGTCGCTGCTGATCGAGGTGATGTTCTCGCTCGAAGGCTTGGGGCTGCTTGGCTACGAAAGCACCGTCGCCCGCGATTTTCCAGTGATGTTTGCCAGCCTCTATATTTTTACGCTGATTGGCTTGGTAATGGGCATTGTCTCGGATCTGACCTACACCCTGATCGATCCGCGCATCGATTTTGAGGGCCGCGCATGAGCCCGATTGCGCAAGAGCGCTGGCGACGCTTCAGAGCCAACAAACGTGGCTACCGCTCCATGTGGATTTTCTTCGTGTTTTTTGCGATTTGTTTGGGCGCTGAATTGGTGGCCAACGACAAGCCGCTGATAGTTTCCTACGACGATGCGCTGCACTGGCCGGTGTTCAAGATGTACCCAGAGACCACATTCGGTGGCGAATTTGAAACCGAGGCCGACTATACAGACCCCTACGTCATCGAGCTGATCGAGGAAAGCGGCTGGATGCTGTGGGCCCCCATTCGCTTTAGCTACGACACCATCAACTACGCCATCGACGGCCCGCTACCCGCGCCACCCAGCGCACAAAACTGGCTTGGCACCGACGATCAAGGCCGAGACGTGCTGGCCAATGTGCTCTACGGCGCGCGTATCTCGATTTTATTTGGCTTTACGCTGACCATTCTCAGCGCCATCATCGGTGTCTGGGTCGGGGCCGTTATGGGCTATCGCGGCGGCTGGATTGACCTTTACGGCCAACGGCTTATGGAGATCCTTGGCAACATGCCGACGCTGTTTATCCTCATCATTCTGTCGAGCTTGGTGACACCGGGCTTTTGGATGTTGCTTGGGATCTTGCTGATTTTTGGCTGGATGGGGTTTGTTGGCCCTGTGCGCGCCGAATTTTTGCGCACCCGAAATCTCGATTACGTTCGTGCAGCCAAAGTGCTGGGCGTCTCGGATCGCACCATTATGTTTAAGCATATCCTGCCCAACGCCATGGTCGCCACGCTAACCTTTATGCCGTTTACGCTTGGCGGCTCAATTACGACATTGACCGCTTTGGATTTCTTGGGCTTTGGCCTGCCGGTGGGCTCACCCTCTCTCGGCACCCTGCTCGCACAGGGCAAAAACAATCTCCAAGCGCCCTGGCTTGGCATCACCGCCTTTATGGTGCTCAGTGTATTGCTCGCACTCTTGGTCATGGTCGGCGAAGCCGTGCGCGAC
The DNA here is from genome assembly GCA_013373515.1 of Gammaproteobacteria bacterium. Classification (GTDB taxonomy): domain Bacteria; phylum Pseudomonadota; class Gammaproteobacteria; order JABXHR01; family JABXHR01; genus JABXHR01. The sequence goes on from JABXHR010000039.1 coordinate 3,475, forward strand.
GCCTTCGACCCCAACCGACAGGATCAAGGCCAATGACGTCCGAGCAAACGCCGGTATTACAGATCGATGCCCTCAGTTACGGTTTCTACGGGCAGGGCGGTTTACAAAGTGTCGTTCGTGACATCAGCTTTAATTTACACGCTGGGCAATGTGTGGCACTGGTGGGCGAGAGTGGCTCGGGCAAATCGGTCACGGCTGCCGCAGTACTTGGGTTGCATGACCCCAAAAGCGGTGCACGTATTAGCGGCAGCATCCTCTTGGATGGCCAAGCCATCGACGACCAGAATACCGCCCAGCTGATCGACATCCGCCGCCAAAGTGTGGGCATGATCTTTCAAGAACCCATGCACTCGCTCAACCCATTGCATCGCATCGGCAAGCAAATCGCCGAGCGCTACAGCGTGGCCAGCGGCCAAAAAGGCAAGCACCGCGAGCGCGTGCTGCAATGGCTCGACAAAGTCGGCTTTGCCGACCCTGCCCTAGTGATCGATCGCTACCCGCACCAGCTCTCCGGCGGCGAACGCCAACGCGCCATGATCGCCATGGCGCTGATCGCCGAGCCCAAGCTCCTCATCGCCGACGAGCCCACCACCGCGCTCGATGTCACCATCCAAGCGCAAATACTCGAGCTCTTAAAGCAACTGCAACAAGACCTCAACATGGCCATGCTGTTTATCAGCCACGACCTGCGCGTGGTCAACCAAATCGCCGATCACGTGGTGGTGATGCAAAATGGCGAGATTGTAGAGCAAGGCGACCGCAAGCACATCTTCCACAGCGCCGAACACCCTTACACCCAAGCCCTAATCGACGCCGAACCCTCACCGCTTCGCACCGAGCCCCAAGGCAGCGGCGCGATATTACGCCTCGATAAACTCAAAGTCTGGTTTCCCATTCAGCGGGGCGTTTTGCGACGCACGGTCGGGCATATCAAAGCCGTCAACGAACTGAGCTTTAAGCTTGCCAACGGCGACAGCATTGGCATCGTCGGCGAGAGTGGCTCAGGCAAAAGCACCACCGCGCTCGCCATTCTCAAACTGGTCGAATTTAACGGCAAAATCGAATACAACGCCCAGTCCATCGCCGCGGTCAAACCCCAGCGCCTACACGAACTGCGCAAGCGCATCCAGATCGTTTTCCAAGACCCCTTCAGCGCCCTAAACCCACGCATGACCGTGGCCAGCATCATCGAAGAAGGACTACTGGTGCACACTCGCCTGAACGCCATCCAGCGCGACGAGCAAGTGGTCACCATCATGAAAGAAGTCGGCCTCGATCCGCACACACGCCACCGCTACCCACACGAGTTTTCCGGCGGACAACGCCAGCGCATCGCCATCGCCCGCGCCATGATCCTCAAACCACAGCTACTGATCCTCGACGAGCCCACCTCGGCGCTTGATCGCACCGTGCAAAAAAAAATCCTGCACCTGCTACTGCGGCTACAAGAACGCTATCAAATGAGCTTTGTCGTGATTAGCCACGATCTGGCGGTCATTCGCGCGCTATGCCACCAAACGGTGGTGATGCGCCGTGGAGAAATGATCGAGATTGGCTATACCGAGCGGGTGTTTCAATCGCCAAAGCATGACTATACAAAGGCGCTGATTGGGGCGAGTTGAAGTTAATCCGAGCCTACAGACGCGGCCTTAATACTGTGCTCTGAGCCGAATAGTGACATCAAGAGCACACAGGCAGGCTAGAAACTTGTCTCGGTCGTGATGTCGACAGGATCCGCAGCACTGAAACCACTCGACAAGTTAAAAAGAACGGTTGTGCCATCGTCACCGTAATCATCCTCCCGAGTCCCCAAAACCACCAACCCCAAGGTTGGGTGATATTTCGCGGAGCGGACATAAATCGAGGGGCTGCTATGCAACTTACCGACTAAAAAGTCATCGCCAAGCCGCTTAAACCGCGCATCTTCCCATCGCTCACTGGTTCCACCATACAGCACGAGACCAGCTGGTGTCGTAACCATTTTGGGGCGATAAAAAGGGGCACCACCGACTTGATACAATTGATGCTCAAATTTTTGTTTGAAGGAGTAATCGAATAGCAATCCATCGTCATGCCCCCAAATATCATCTACAGCCAACTTAAAGCCACCCTCAACGGCCGCTACGCCCGTGATGTCCTGAGCCCGCACACCAAAGCGCTCATCTGTATCAATCGATTCATCTGAAGTGTTGTATTTGTAGACATAAACACCGTCTTGATCTGACGGTTTCTGAGGGCCCATGAAATAATCGAAGTCATCGACTTCAGAGCGAACAGCATTCACAAGTCCAAAAAAGTAAACACTGTCGCCCTCAGCAACGATTGAGTCAAAAGACCCGTAATTGAAAGAATCGGTCTGTGGGACTTCAAAGAGTCGTTCAGCTGTCATCGCACCATCGACGACCGATAATTTGAATGCATCAATTTCTTTCGAGATTGCCCGGCTCGCCTGGTCATCAAAAGTGACCGTCTCCAGACTTAGATATATATCGTTACCCGCTAACACCCAAGCGCTGATGCTTTGCCATTGGCGATATTCAGGTTGTATGCTTTCGATTTCGAACTCATACAAGTCAACGAATTCGCCAGAGGCGCTAACTCTCATGACCATAGGCAGTCTAGTTTGGCGGGAATGCCCAAAAACAAAATACTCACCATCCGACACTAACAAGCCTCTGGGGCTATCGGCGGTATCGGCAAAAGAACGAACCCACACGATATTCCCATGGATATCTATTTTTCTGAGATCGAATGCAATGTTGGAGCTCTCGCCCATCATCCCATCCCAGTTAAACTGCCCATTGTCAGACTTCGATGACAACAACAAAACATCATCCCTATCGAAGGCAAAATCGATAGGACCGTCGTCAGCGAACCAAACATCTGGATTTGCTTCTGTGCTGAGTAGATTCATCTCTGTGAAAAACAGCTCACCATACGAAACTTCCCAATCTGTCCAAGGTCCCTGATTGCCATAGCGGTCGGCTAGCGCAGCACGCCACTGAAAGTCCATTGCACCAAATTCAACTTCAAGCTCGCTCAATGCACCCACTGACTCAGTAATAATCTCGCCAGACTCGGTGGCAACCTCAACCGCATAAATATCATCACTCAGCTCACTGTTCGACCAGTTAAGCACTCCACCAGAGGTATCGACACTCAAACCATTTGGCACTGGAAATTCTGAGTAGCTGATAGAAAGGGCACATTCCCAACGACCAGGCCTGCCGTCCGCATCAAATGACTGAATACCGAAACCGTAATCGCCGAACGCCAAGTTATCTGGCACATAACTCACTTGGTCTGCGGCTAAATCAACGAAAGTTTCCTTACCTTCACTTTCGTTATAGCGAAGCACCCTGTACTTCGAGACGTTTGCTTGCGCATTCCATCGAATTTCAGGTGCAATGGGAGAGTCAGAAATGATTTCAGGACACCCGGCATAATCCCTCGTATCAACCAAAGCTTGCCCATCGTAGGCAACTGGATTAATCCGGCTATCAACGCTGAATGTGGCAATTTTTATGTCAAAAGTATCTTCACTCAGGATCGCGCCAGAGTCGTCATAAAGAACAACCGTGGCAAACTCGCCGAAGTCGATATAACTACCAAATCCTTCGGTGTGGTAGTACGGGTCTAATTCAAAATCGTAGAATAGCTGGCCGTTGATGTAGTCCAATTCGGCATATAGTTCGCCGTCCAGATAAAGAGACAGTCGCGACGCAGTCGGGTTAAGCGGAACATATACACGAGACCGAACCATTGTGTTGGCATCACTAGATGAAATCACATCCCAGGTCAGATTCATTTGCTTTGATGTGCTGACTAGCTCGTCATCAGATAGCGAACCATTCGTAGACTCACTGTCACTGTTTGCGTCAACTTGGCTTTGCTGGTCAAAAGACTCGCTTGGCGCTTGCTCATTCTGAGCAGATTGCCCCGCACCTCCACAACCTTGGAGAAGCAGGAGCAATAAAAACGCGATTCTCATCTTCTTAAATTCCTTTTCGCTTACTGGCAAGTGTATACACAAAGATCCCCTGAGAATACCCGACGTGGATTCTGAGACGAATGCGCAAATACCTTATCATCCTACTGAGTTTTCGATCCCTTTCACAATTGAGCACTCTTGAGCAGCGATGTCCAGCCACTGGACGACCTAAATGCTCGGATTGCTCAACATGCCCCCGCGAGCGTCAATGGCTTTAGCTAACCCGCAGAGTGGAGACGCAGTCGCAAGAAAGATTGCCAGAGCGCAGCGGTTTGTTAAAGGCCTTGGCAAGGTCACTGCAATTTCTTGAGTTTCTAGCGGCGTAACGGGCGGACATGGTCTATTTCCGCCCAAATTCTCTAGTTTTGAAGTCATCTAACCGCAACTTCCAAATAAACGACCAAATCAAGGAACAAATCTAAAAAGCAACCTTCGATGGAACAGCATTTGCCCTGTCGCATTCAGAAGTTGGTGTCATGTGTTGTTCCACTGGGCTTAATCTGACCAAAATTTGCCATTCCTTATTATTGTATTTATGCCGGGCTCATAAACACCTCGCACCACTTTGAATTCGGCTTTATCTTTATATTTTATAGAAATCACTTCAGTAAACGATTCAGATATCTCAAGTTTATTCGAACACAAGTCTGTCAACTGATAGAATATATATCTATTTTCGACATAGCTACCACCTGCGTGAACAACTTGAAAACTGGAGTGAGATCTGATTGACATCGGATGCATCACTTCCTCTAATATACTGTTTTTTTCACTTGTACTGGCATCTTTCCATAGTACTTCGATCTTAAATATACATTCGGACTTAGTTGGTTTTGCATCGCTGCATGACGAAACTGACAACAATAGCAAGACTACAGACAGCAACTTAGATTTTTTCATTTAAATTAATCTACTACTCTGAGCTCTCTTATGAGTAATACATTTAAGAAAAACCACCTGGGACTGCCCCACTTTAACACATAGCGATGTTCCAGCCACTAACCATATTCTAACTGGATTGGAAGACCCAAACCGTTGCAGGAGATCGCGCTTACCAGAGCGCAGCGATTTGTTAAAGGCGTTGGCAAATTTACTGCAATTTCTTGAGTTTTTAGCAATTTAACGGGCCGCTATGGTCAATTTTTTTCCAAATTCTCCAGATTTATTGCTATCTAACCGTAACTCCCAAATAAACGACCAAATCAAGCAACTAATCTAACAAACAACCTTCGATGGAACAACATTTACCCGGTCGTATTTAGAAGGTGATGCCCTGTGTTTTTCTCTCTATCAACTGACGCCGTTCATTCGATGTTTTCGTCTAGAAATTTTCGCCCTCGACTGTTTTATGCTCGGTTGCTTCATATTTATAACTACTCATAACATCCAACCTCCACTCGGTGTAATAAAACTTACCACCCCTAATAACAATATTTAATTCATTACCTTCCTCAAAACCCTCCAAACTTGAAGATATAATATTTAGCAACTGCTTCTGTTCCCGCTGCGTTAGTACTCCTTCACCGTATCTACCGATCCCACAATTAGTAAAATCCAAAGGATCTAAGTCACCCTGCCTAGAAATAATTGCATATTTTTTATTTGCTTCTGAAGCACCCCAGTCCAAACCAGGAAAATCAATCAAAGGAACTGGAAAACTGTTTTCATTCCCACATGGGACACTTGATACCGCCATAACACTGCTTATTTCCTTGTATTTTTGGTCATCAGAATCACATGCAATCAAAAAAAACAAAGTGACATATAAAATATATTTTACCATAACGGCGTCACCGATATCGTTTTCCATTCTATATCTGATTTATTTCTCTCTTCCAAAACCGACCTCCAAACAATTGTCAACTTTTCTTCCCCAATGTAAAAACCACCCGGGACAGCCCCATCTTAACAAATCGGTTACTTTCCAACCGCTTTGTCAGCGTGAGGCCTTGAGGTATCGTGCAAACTGCCCATATGACCCGACCACGCGCAGACATTGTCAATCTAGAGCACGCCACTCACTACCAGCAACGGTTGCCCCCGGTAATGTGTCGATGCGTTC